>URTD01000004.1 GCA_900550735.1 uncultured Collinsella sp. | reverse complement strand
CCGCCGATATATGGGGTCTGATATTTTCTACCAGTTAGGGCCTCTTACTCGTCGAGGAGATCTTCCGGCATGTCGTTGCCGTCGCCTAGATCGACAGGGGTTTCTTCGGGGGCGGAGCCGTTTTCTGTGGCTTCGCCTTCGGGCTTCTCTTTGGCGGCTGTCATGCGGGCCACGGCGCATATGCGGTCGTTGTCGTCGACGGTCATCATCTTGACACCCTGGGTGGCGCGGCCGGTCTGGCTGATCTCGTCGGTCTTGACGCGAATGACCGTCGCACCCTCCGTCACGATGAACAGCTCGTGCTGCGGGCCCACCGTCTTCATTGCCGCGAGGTTGCCCTTGCGCTCGGTCATTTGAATGGTGTAGACGCCCTGGCCGCCGCGATTCTGCTCCGGGTAGTCCGCGACCGGCGTGCGCTTGCCGTAGCCGCGCTCGGTGATGACGAACAGATCACCGTTGCCGTTAGTGACTTCCATGCCCAGAACGCTCACGCCGTCCTTCATACCGATACCGCGAACGCCGCTGGTATCGCGGCCGGTGGCGCGCACCTGCTCCTCGGAGAACATGATCGCCTTGCCTGCGGTGGTGGCCAGGATAATCTTGTCGCCCTCGCGCACGCGGCGCACATTCAGCAGCGCGTCGTCGTCACGCAGGTTGATAGCGATCAGGCCGTCGCGACGGCTGCGGTCATATGCGCTCATCACGGTCTTCTTGACCATGCCGCTCTTTGTGGCAAACATCAGGTACTCGTCGGCCGGGAACTCGCGGCAGCTGATGACGCTCGCGATCTTCTCGCCCTCCTCGAAGGGCAGCAGGTTGACGATCGCGGTACCGCGCGCCTGGCGCGTACCCACCGGCAGCTCGTGCACCTTCAGACGATAGACCTTGCCCTTGCTCGAGAAGAACAGCACGTATTCGTGCGTGGACGCGATGAACATCTCATCGATAACGTCATCCTCTTTGAGGTTGACGCCCGACACGCCCTTGCCACCGCGCTTCTGGGCACGGTAGGCAGCCACCGGGATACGCTTAACGTAGCCGGTGTGGGTGATGGTCACGACCATATCCTCGTCGGCGATGAGGTCCTCGACATCCAGGTCCTTCTCAACCTGGCTGATCTCGGTGCGGCGCTTGTCGCCAAACTTCTTGGAGATCTCGCGCATCTCTTCCTTGATGACGCCCAGGATCTTCTCCTCGTGCGCCAGCAGGTCCTCGTAGTAGGCGATGGCGCGGCGCAGGCCGTCCAACTCTTCTTGGATCTTGTCGCGCTCCAGGCCGGTCAGGCGGCGCAGCTTCATCTCGAGGATGGCCGTGGTCTGCTCGGGCGTAAAGCCAAAGCGCTCGATCAGGCGGCTGCTGGCCTCGGAGTCGGTCTGCGAGGAGCGGATGATGCTAATGACCTCGTCGATATGGTCAAGGGCCATCAGGTAACCCTCGAGGATATGAGCGCGGGCCTGGGCTTTCTTAAGGTCGAAGCGGGTGCGGCGGGTGACGACGTCGACCTGGTGGTCGATGTAGTGCTGCAGCATCTCGCGCAGGCTCAGGCATTTGGGAACGCCGTTGACGAGTGCCAGGTTGTTGGCGCCAAAGGTCGTCTGCAGCGAGGTGTACTTATACAGGTTGTTGAGCACGACCTGCGGAATGACGCCCTTCTTGAGCTCGATGACCAGACGGATGCCCTTCTGGTTGGACTCATCGCGCATATCCGAGATGCCCTCGATGCGTTTGTCGTTGACGAGCTGGGCGATCTTCTCCTGCAGGGTGCCCTTGTTGACCATGTAGGGAATCTCGGTAAAGACCAGGCGGTTGCGGCCGGTCTTGGTGGACTCCACATGTGCCTTAGCACGCACGGTAATGGAGCCGCGGCCGGTCTCGTAGCTCTGCTTAATGCCGGCGCTGCCCATGATGATGGCGCCGGTGGGGAAGTCCGGACCTGGCATGATCTGCATGAGCTCGTCAACGGTGGCGTCGGGGTTGTCGATCAGGTAGCAGGTGGCCTCGATCGCCTCGGTGAGGTTATGCGGGGCGATGTTGGTGGCCATGCCGACGGCGATGCCCTGGCTGCCGTTGACCAGCAGGTTGGGGAAGCGCGCAGGCAGCGCCACGGGCTCGGCAAGCGATTCGTCGTAGTTGGGCTGCCAGTCGACGGTATCCTTCTGCAGGTCGCGCAGCAGTTCCATGGCGGGCTTTGCCAGGCGGCTCTCGGTGTAACGCATGGCCGCCGCGCCGTCGCCGTCGATGTTGCCGAAGTTGCCGTGACCGTCGATGAGCGGCGTGCGCATGGAGAACCACTGCGCCAGGCGGACCATGGCCTCATAGACCGCGGAATCGCCGTGCGGGTGGTACTTACCGATAACTTCGCCGACCGTCCAGGCCGACTTCTTGTGCGGTCGGTTGGGGTAGATGCCGCTCTCGTTCATCGCGTACAGGATGCGGCGGTGCACCGGCTTTAAGCCGTCGCGCACGTCCGGCAGGGCGCGCGCCGTGATAACCGACATCGAATACTCGATGAACGACTGCTTCATCTCGCGACCGAACTCCGAAATCTGGAGCTGGCCGCCGTTGATATCCTCGCCGGCCGAGGCGCCGCGATCGACTTCGCCAAAGCTCTCCTCGAGCTCGGCGTCGTCGTCTTCTTCCTCATCATCATCGGCATCGGGGTTATAGGCGTCCGGATCGCCGTCCTCGCCCTGCTCAGCACGGGCAAGCAGGCGCTTCAGATCATCGGGCATACCGGCATCGCCGGCCTCGTCCATACCCTCGTTATTGTTGATATCGTCTGCCACGTTACCTCCTCTTAAGCGTCAAGGAATCGTGCATCATGTGCATGCTTCTCGATGTACTCGCGGCGATAGCCGACCTCGGAACCCATCAGCTCGCGCACGGCGCGGTCCGCCACCACGGCGTCCTCAATCGACACACGCTGCAGGATGCGGGTCTTGGGGTCCATCGTCGTCGAGGCGAGCTGCTTGGGGTCCATCTCGCCCAGGCCCTTGTAGCGCTGGACGGTATAGCCCTTGCGCTTTTTGGTGATCTTGCCGTCTTTGGCCTTGCCGTCCTCGTCGTTATCGTCGGGGTTCAGGCCCAGACTCTGGATGGTGTCGCGCAGGATCTCGTCTTCGGGCTGGCGGCCGTTGGGATACACGTAGTGAATCTTGTTGCGCACCTTAATGCCAAAGATGGGCGGGCAGGCAACATAGACGTAGCCGGCATCGATCAGCGGACGCATGTACTTGTAGAAGAACGTCAGTAGCAGGATGCGGATATGCGCACCGTCGACGTCTGCATCGGTCATGATGATGATCTTGTGGTAGCGCGCCTTGGTGATATCGAAGTCGCCGCCGTCGCCGGCACTCGTCGTGACGCCGCAACCGATCGCGGTAATCAGCGACTGGATGGTGTCACTCGAGAACGCGCGATGGTCACCAACGCGTTCGACGTTCAAAATCTTGCCGCGCAGGGGCAAAATCGCCTGGATGTCTCGGCGACGGCCGTCCTTGGCCGAACCGCCTGCCGAGTCGCCCTCTACGATGAAGAGCTCGGTCAGCTCGGCATCGCGCACCGAGCAGTCGGCGAGCTTACCGGGCAGGGACGCCGTCTCGAGCAGGCTCTTGCGGCGGGTCGCCTCGCGCGCCTTGCGGGCGGCATTGCGCGCCTTGCAGGCCTGTTGCGCCTTCTTGACGATCTCGCGAGCGGGCTTGGGATGCTCCTCGAGGTAATCGGCAAGGCCGTCGGTCACAATCTTGAGTGTGAGCGCGCGCATATAGGAGCTGCCGAGCTTGGCCTTGGTCTGGCCCTCAAACTGCGGATCGGGCAGCTTGACCGAGATAACGGCCGAAAGGCCCTCGCGCACATCGTCGCCGGTCAGGTTGGCGTCTTTTTCCTTGAGCAGGTTCTGTTTGCGCGCGTAATCGTTGATCACGCGGGTGAGCGCGGTGCGGAAGCCCTCAAGGTGCATGCCACCCTCGGGGGTGTAGATGTCGTTGGCAAACGACATGACGTTCTCGCCGTAACCGCTATTCCACTGCAGAGAAACCTCGACCTCGCCCATCTTGGTCACAGGCGCGTCCGGGTCCGATTTGCCCTCGATGTAGATGGGCTCCTTAAAGGCCTCGGGGACGTCCTTGCCCTCGTTGAGGAACTTGACGAAGTCGATGATGCCGCCCTCGTAGCAAAACTCCTCCACGTGGGGAGTCGCCTCGCGCTCGTCGGTCAGCACGATTTTGAGGTTCTTATTGAGGAACGCCGTCTCCTGCAGACGGTTGTGCAGCGTATCGAAATCGTAGATGCAGGTCTCGAAGATCTCGTCGTCGGGCCAGAAGGTGACGGTGGTGCCCGTCGAATCCGAGGTGCCCACGACCTCCATCTTCTTGACGGTCTTGCCGCGCGAGAACTCCATCTCGTAGGTGTTGCCGTCGCGACGAACCTGAACGACCACGCGCTTGGACAGTGCGTTGACGACGGAGATGCCAACGCCGTGCAGGCCGCCCGAGACCTTATAGGCCGAGTTATCGAACTTACCGCCGGCGTGCAAGATCGTCATGACGACCTCGAGCGTCGGGATCTTTTTAACAGGGTGCTCGTCGACGGGGATGCCGCGCCCGTTGTCGACGACCGTGATGGAGTTGTCGGCGTGGACCGTCACCTGGATCTCGGTGCAGAAACCGGCCATGGCCTCGTCGACGGAGTTGTCAACGATCTCCCACACCAGGTGATGCAGACCGCTGGCGCTCGTCGAGCCGATATACATGCCCGGGCGCTTACGAACGGCCTCGAGACCCTCGAGAATCTTAATCTCGCCGCCATCGTAATCGTTTTCGTTTGCCACACGTCCTCCTTCAGTCAAGAAAATGTGTACAGCCTTACTAGTTTATCGTAAAAAAATACCCTCGGGAACGAGGGTATTTGGCTCTACAAGGCCACCAGATGCGATTTAAGGCTCTTTTTTGCTTTGCACGCCCTTGGCCCACTCGGCACTGGCTCTCATGGCATTCTCGAGGGCCTCGCGCAGTTTTTGGTCTTCGATGGGCGCCACTTGGCGCTCAATCTCGGTGCGCTCGGCCTCACTTAGGTCGGCGTGCGGAGCCGGCGGGCGCTCGGTCGTCGCCGGACGCAGGCGCTCCTTGGCGGCGGGCGGCGTGTGACCGGGCGCGGTGGTTTTGAACACCAGGCCGTCCACATGCGCACCGGCGCGCTCCATGCGCGCGCGGATGATCTCGCGCAACAGCGTCATTTCCTGCGTCCACGAGGGCGAGTCGAGATATACCAGCAGCTCATTGGACTCGGGCAGGTAGCGCAGGCCCGTCACATGGCGCCCCTCGCGCGTGCCCGAGCACACCGCATTCCAGGCGCGATAGACCGCACGAGATTCCTCTGCAGCCTCCATCTGCACGCGGCGCTCAGGCGTCGCGGCCGCCAGGATGCGCTGACGCTCTGCGTTTAAAAATCCACTGAAGGCGACCGTTTCGCTCTCGCGCTCGTAATTAGCACGTCTCACCCATGCTCACCACCTTGGCTCGATCAAGCAGGTCATCGGTAAAATACCCCAGGTTGGTCGTGGTTATGACCGTCTGGATATCATCGCCGATCAGCCGCAGAAAAGCGCCGCGTCGGTCGCCGTCGAGCTCGCTCATCACGTCGTCCAAAAGCAGCAGTGGGGCGGTGCCCAGGACATCGCGAGCCACGGCCACCTCCGCCACCTTCCAGGCCAAAACCAACGTCCGCTGCTGACCTTGGCTGGCAAATGAACGGGCGGATCGACCCGCCACGGCAAACTCAATCTCATCGCGATGCGGTCCCACCAACGTCACGCCGCGGCGAATTTCCTCGTCGGCGTGCTCATCAAGGGCAGCCAGCATGCGCTCGTACGCCCAGTCCTTCAGCTCTTCGCGATCCTCGACCTGGGGCAAATCCCCCAGCGTGGACGCATAGGTCACGTTGGCGGCCTCGCCGGACGCCACTTGCCCGTAGGCAGTGTGCACATGGCCCGCCAGCCGGTCGAGCAGGGCCAACCGGTGCACGAGCAGGGCCGAGCCCGCGCGGGCAATCGAATCGTTCCACGCGCCGAGCATCTCGCGGCAGCACCAGGCCTCCTTGAGCAAGGCGTTACGCTGGGTCACGCAGCGCCCATAGGTGCTCGCAAGATCGGCATAGCGTGCGCTCAGTTGCATGCCAAAGTCATCGAGGGCGGCACGGCGCACACTGGCGCCTCGCTTAACCATGTCCAGATGGTCGGGGCAAAACAGCACGCTCGGCAGGACCCCGCGCACACCGGCGGCAGAGCATCTCTTGCCGTTGCGGCTAAACGAGCGCTTACCGTCCTCCGCGCTCAATCCCATATCAAGCACGCGGCCGTCGCCCTCGAGCCTCAGCTCAACCTTGCACGAGTCCGCGCCGTCATGGACGAGCTCGGCGGCGGTCGGATGCCTAAACGAGGCGCCGCTCGTCAGCAGCTGCAGCGCCTCTATGAGATTGGTCTTTCCCGCCGCGTTGGGTCCCGCAAGTATCGTCACGCCCTCGTCCAGGGCAAGGCGATAGCTATCGAAGCTGCGGTAGTGCGCGACGGAAAGATCGCGGGCGAACATGGTCATAGGGCGGTTGCTAGATGCGGACCGGCATGACCAGGTACAGGTAGTTGATCTTGTCGTAGGACTTGAAGATGCCCGCCTGCGAGTAGCTCTTGAGCTCCAGCGAGATCTCCTTCTCCTTGGACAGGGCATTGAGGCAGCCGAAGATGTAGTGGTAGTTGAAGGCGATGGTACCCGACTCGCCCTTGGCCTCGACATCGATCGTCTCCTGCGCCAGATCCTGGTCGTTGGAGATGGAAGACAGGCCCATCTGCCCGTTCTCGACGTCGATCTCGAACTTGACGGCGGGGTTGGCGCTCGCGATAACGGCAACACGCTTGAGGGCGGCATTGAAGGCGGCGACGTCGATCTTGACGCTCGTCACGCACGAATCGGGGATGAGCTGCTTGTAGTTGGGGTACACGCCCTCGATGCGGCGCGACACGTAGGTGGTGTTGCCGGCCTCGAAGACGACCTGGGTGTCGGTAGCCCCGATCATGATGGTCGCCTGGCTTGCCATGATGTTCAGCGCGTCGTTAAAGGCGTCGGCCGGAACGTTGAGCTCAAAGGAACCCTCGAGGGTCGAGGTCTCGACCTGCGTATCGCACACGGCCAAACGGAAGGAATCGGTCGCCACCAGGCGAACGGTGTTGTTCTCGACCTTCATGTGCACGCCGCCCAGGATGGGGCGGGCCTTGTCGGTCGAGGTGACGCGCCACACGCGGCTGACCATCTCGGACAAGATATCGGTCGGCAGCTCCACGGCACTCTCGATGGCATAGGCCGGAAACTCGGGGAAGTCATTGGCATCGAGCGTGTTCAGCCTAAAAGAGCTCTTCTCGCAACCAATCAGCACTTGGCGCTCGGACAGCTCAAAGGTGACCGGGGCATCGGGGAGGGTCTTGGTGATATTGGAGAGCATCTTACAGGGGATAACCATCTCGCCCTCTTCTTCGACATGCGCCGCGATGCGATGACGGATCGAGATGGTGTAGTTAGAGGTCTGGAATTCCAAGATGCCGTCTTGGGCCTTAACGAGCACGCCCGACAGGATGGGAAGGGTGGATGCCGAAGCGACACCCTTCATAACGACGCCGATGGCTTGTGTAAGCGAGCTCTGGCTGACGGTGAACTTCATCTTTTAATACCTTTCTATAGATATAAATATCTTAATAATAGTAATAGCACTGACGAAACTGTTGATTACTCCCAAAGACGCAGGTCAGACCCAGAAAGAGAATCGACAGCAACCTGTGTGCAACAGGGGTGGTTTTCCACGTTCAAAACCTGCGCAAAACTTTTCATCACCGCGGATTGGGTTTTAGACACCTTATGCCCGTGGTTTCGACAAGTTTTCAACAGGTGTCTCTATTTCCCTACGAGCGCAGTGTAATTTTATCGCGCAGCGACTTGAGGTCTTCGGTGACGGTGCGGTCTTCCTGGATCATCTTCTGGACCTTTTTGTAACTCGTGCTGACGGTCGAGTGGTTGCGGTTGCCAAATTCGGCGCCTACCGCCGTGGTCGTCATCTCGCACATTTCGATGGCAAGGTAGATAGCGATATGGCGTGCTTTGGCGATATTGGCGTTGCGACGCGGGCCGATGAGCTCCTCGTGCGTCACGCCGTACTGCTCTTCGATGACGGACTGAACCGTCTGGACGTTGATCTTTTTGGCCGATGTGTCGAAGTACTGGCTGGCGATGGCGTCGATATCGTCAAAGGTGAGTCCCCCTCCCTCGCGCTCGCGGTCGCCCGCCTCGCCGGCGCAGCGCTCGCAAAAGCTCTCGAGTTCGCGGATGTTGGTGCCTGAGACCTCGGCCATGTGTTTAAAGTGCTCGTCGGTCAGGTGCCCGCCGTCGCCCCCATAGGCCGCCAGCAGCGAGTCGTCGCCTGCCTCGGGAGCGGCGACGATGGTGTTCTCGTAATAGCGCTGCAAGATCTTGTATTTCATCTCGTAGCTGGGCTCTGCGACCAGGCAGAGCATGCCGGCGTTGAAGCGGCTGGTCAGGCGCTCGTCCATGCTCAGGTCCTTGGGGGCGCGGTCTGCCGCGATGACGACCTTCTTGTTGTTGCGGATGAACTCGTCCATGAGCTGGAAAAAGTAGTCCACGCTCGCGCGCTTGCCGATGATGTTTTGGATGTCATCGATGATGAGCACGTCCACGCCGTGGTACGCCTGCATGATGGGGGCGTTGCTCTTCTTTTGGCGGTCGAACTCGGTCATCAGGTCGTCCAGATATGCCTGGGAGTTGGCATACTTGACCTTGATCTCGGGCGACTTCTCGGCGAGCTCGTTTTTGATGGCAAGCAGCAGGTGCGTCTTGCCCAGGCCCGATTTGCCGTAGATGAACAGTGATGTGCATGTGCCGCGCTCGTCCGCGAGGGCGGCAAACTTGAGTGCCGAGCGATAGGCATGGCTGTTTTCGGGGCCGTAGACAAAGTTCTCAAAGGTAAATTTTGAGTTCGCGGCGAGCGGGGCTCCATCCGTATTCTGCTCGGCCGGCACGGTCGGCGCCGGTATGGGTGAAGCGGGGGTCGCAGCTTGCGTGGATTTAGTCGGCGCTCCGCCCTTCATCTGGTTCATCATGCGACGAAAATCATCGGCCGAGAGCGTGTTCTTGATTGCAATGCCCGAATCCGCGCCCGCTGCTGCGTCGTGAGCGATAGGCATGTGCGTGACGGGTGCGTTCGTTGACGTCGCCGCCGCGGTCGGCAACGGTGCCATGGTTTCACGGGAAACATCGCTGTGCTGGTGCTCGATTGTCGGCACGTCGCCTGCGGAGGTCGGTGCCGCCGGGGAAGCGGCGGGAGCCGTGGCGGGCGCCGTCGCGGCAGCGGATTCCGTTGCGGCGCCTTGCGGTGCCACGATGTCGAGCGCGATCGGTGCAAAGGCGATTTCTTCCAGATAGGCCTCAATAGTCGGCTGATGCTTTTTGAGCTGCGCGATGGCAAAGCGCGAGGGGGCCTCGATCGTGAGCGTATCTTCGGTCAGGCTTATGGCCCGCGATTGCCCCAGCATGTTGATGAGGCGTGCATCTTGGCCGTCGCGCTGGCAAAAGGCGATGGCATCCCCCAGGATGATGCTTGCTTCCTCGTCCACTGTCTCTCCCGTTCTTTAGCTCTGAGCTCGCACGCGAGCGGCGCCGAGTTCGGTCAGATGGTATTTCTGGCCATGCTTGATGACCAAGCCGGCCTGCGCCAAGTCATTGAGCGTGCGTGACCAAGTGGGGGCCGAGTTTCCAAACGCCCTCGCCAGATCGGTTGCACCGCACGCTTGATTTTGCGCCAGATAGCCCAGCGCGGCGTTGCCGCGATCGCTTACGAACACGTCCGGTTGTGGCTGCGCATACTGATTTGCTGCATTAGGATACATCATTTGAGCTGCTGGTTGTTGAGAACTCTGCATCGGCGGCATTTGCTGTTGAAAACTTTGAGGCCACTGTTGGTAAGGCTGCAGAGGCATCTGTTGGGCCCAGGGGTTGTACTGCTGCTGCGGCATCTGCTGGTACGGCTGCTGATATCCCTGCTGGTACTGCTGCGGGAACTGCTGGCCATACCCCAGTGGCGGCATCTGCTGATATGGATATCCCCGTTGGTACGGCTGATAGCCCATTTGCTGGCCACCCGGTGCCCCCGTCGCCTGCTGCATTGCTGCTGCATCCTGATCTGCCAGCGGCATGGCCTCTGGCATGTTTGGCGTCATCGACATAGATGCCGCCTGGGGCTCTTGTGTGGGAAGTATTCCGGGCTGCTGCATCTGCCCCACGGGGGGCTGCATCTGCTGCGTTGCCATGGGCTGCTGCGCAAAAGCTCCCGGCAGGGGATATGTGGGCTGCTCCGTCTCGGGCCGCACGGCAGCACCGCGTCCGCCGGCACGCTCGATTTCCTGCACGCGTTTAGGGTTCAGGCTTACCGTAACCACGGTGCCGTTGCCCATGTTGTCCTCGATGGATACGGCACCGCCGGCGTTTTCCAAATACTCCTGCACCATGGGAAACCCTGCTCCGGTTCCACGGATATAGCGCTTCATCTTGCTGTTTGCGCTGGTAACGCCAAAGTCGAAAGCGCGTTCCTTGTCGTCGATGCCGGGTCCTTGGTCAGCAAAGCGGATGGTGTCTCCGCCGTCCAGAATCGAGATGATGGGCTCTGCAAAGTGTGCGTGGATAAAGTTTTCGACAATCTCGCGGATGACCATGAGCGAGATATGGCCACCTTGTTCTTTCATGCACTGGTAGACGGTGTTGGTCGTCTCTTCCAAATACGTGCGGACATCTTGCGGATCAATGACGATCACACGCGGTGTCGACAGCATGTCGTCATAGACGGCGATGCGCGCGGCGTACATGGCTTTTGGCGCCTGCGTTGTCGTCTGTTCACCTTCGTCACGCTCTTCGCGCACGCCGGTGATGTGCTCGTTGTCGGGTGCCGGGTCTCCGGAATCGACCATGGTGTAAAAGTCGTCAGACATGCCGCTCGCAATCTTCCAAAAGGTTTCGAACAAATAGTAGCTCACCGTGCAATGTTTCTCATCTTTCGACAAACTTTCAAAACCTGTTGAAAACTTTGGAAAACGGACGAAAAGTTCTCAACATTGCCAACATGACCTGTTGAAAACTCGATGAAATATCGTGAAAAGTTGCCATGCACCGCTAAATCGAGCTTGGCTTATGGGGGAACCGTGTGAACTGCGCAACCTTTTACCTTTGATTTCTTGACATTTGAACATTGATTTCCCTACAATCTTCAAGCTCACGTGTCTATATCTGCGTCCGCGTCCCCGCGGACACTCGAAATGCAGCAGGAGGAACTTAAGATGAAGCGTACGTATCAGCCTAATAAGCGTAAGCGTGCCAAGACCCATGGCTTCCGTGCCCGTATGGCCACTAAGGGTGGTCGTGCCGTGCTCGCCCGTCGTCGCGCCAAGGGCCGCAAGCGTCTCACTGTCTAGCAGCGATACACACATCTCGCATGAAGACTATTAAGTCTCGGCAAGATTTCGAGCATGTGTTCAGTCAGGGGCGTCGTTTCAATCACCCTCTGATTCGAATGACCATATGTGAATCGGTTGGCGAAGGCGACTCCGGAAGGGTCGCCTTCGTTGGTGCTAAACGGCTCGGTTGTGCTGTCGTGCGCAACCGTTCTAAGCGTGTGATGCGCGAGGCCGCCCGCAGCTGTGGATTTCCCGTTGCGGGTTATGACATCATCTTGTTTGCAACTCCCAAGACGAGGGTTTCCTCGCCGCAGGAGATGGACAAGGCGTTGCGTTCGCTTATGAAGCGCGCCGGCGTTGCCGGGGAGGAGCGATGAGCAATCACGTTTTGCGACGTGTTGCCATCGCTCCTATTCGCATATATCAACAGGTTATTTCGCCCTTATTGCCTGACGCCTGCATTTATTACCCAACGTGCTCGCAATACGCCATCCAGGCGATTGAGAAGCACGGTGTTTTGAGAGGCTGCTGGCTTGCCGTGAGGCGCATCGCTCGCTGCAATCCCCTGCACGTCGGCGGTTATGACCCTGTGCCCTAGCGGGCACTCGCTATCGGAGGAAAACTTACATGTGGGATTGGATCGTTAACATCCTTTTCGAGCTGCTCAAGCTCATCCAGACCTTTGCGGTCGACTGGGGCCTGTCCATCATCATCCTGGTGGTCATCATCCGTCTGCTGCTGACGCCGCTCATGCTCAAGTCGACCAAGTCGACGGCTCGCATGCAGGTGCTGCAGCCCAAGATGCTCGAGATCCAGGAGCGCTATGCCGACGATCCCCAGCGTCAGGCCGAGGAGATGCAGAAGTTCTACAGCGAGAACAAGTTCAACCCCATGGCTGGCTGTCTGCCGCTGCTGATTCAGATGCCTATCCTGTTCGCCCTGTTTACATTGCTGCGCAACCTGCCGCAGTACTTTAACGACGGCACGTTCTCGTTCTTCAACATCCTGCCCGACCTGACCACCACGCCGAGCGCTTCCTTTGCCGATGGCTTTATGGTTGCACTGCCTGCGCTGGTTTGCCTGATCCTGTTCGCCGTCCTGACCCTGATTCCGCAGCTCTATATGTCGCGCAACCAGACCGGCCAGCAGGCTCAGAGCATGCGTATGATGGCCGTTGTCATGACGGTCATGATGCTTTGGATGGGCTGGAGCCTTCCCGTTGGTGTTCTGCTGTACTACGACGTCTCGTCTGCTTGGCAGGTTATCCAGCAGATTTTTGTGACGCAGAAGGTCATCGACAAGGCGAAGGCCGATGAGGAGGAGCGTCTTAAGAACGCTCCGCTGCAGGTTGAGGTCATTCGTCGAGAGAAGAAGCCGCGCCCGCACAAGAAGAAGTAACGGGATATCAATCTTATTTAGGTACCTAACTTTTGGAGTACGTTATGTCTGAAGAGATCATCGAGGATATGCTTGAGGAGGTTGCCCCGCAGGTCGCGGGCGATTATCCCGAGATTGCACAGCGCTACAAGGCTGGTGAAGAGCTGACCGATGAGGAGCTCGACACCATTGCCGATGTTGCGATTTCCATCCTGCGTTCCATCCTTTCGCACTTCGATGCCGCCAACTCTCCTATCGATGAGTATGAGGGCGACGAGGGTGAGCTGATTTTGGATGCAACGGCTCCCGACCTTGCTGTTCTCATTGGCCGTCATGGTCGCACCCTTGATGCCCTTCAGGTTATGTTCTCTTTGCTGGTGAGCCGCAAACTTGGCTTTAGGTATCCGGTTGTAGTGGACGTAGAGGGATACAAGAGTCGCCGTCAGGACAAGGTTGCTTCCATGGCTCAGTCTGCTGCCGAGCGTGCCATCCGCACTCATAAGAGTGTTTCGCTTCCGCCCATGAATGCCTACGAGCGTCGACTGGTTCACATTGCACTTCGTGGCAATGATGCCGTCGATACTCATTCTGAGGGTTCTGACCCTGATCGCCATGTGGTGATTGTTGCTCGATAATCTTCTCGAGCTTATGCTAAGGGGACGTGGTTTCCACGTCCCCTTTTTTTGTCAAAAGTTCTCGATACACTGATTTTTGTCAGAAAGGAGCTTTCGTTGTTAGTACTTACTGATCAGCAGGCTGACGAGATGTTGAGTCGTCTAACTTCCTATTGCAAAGAGTATTCCTTGAGCGTAACTGATGTTGAGCTGAGAAAATGTATTCAGCATTTGGATTTGGTTCTAGAAACAAATAAGACAACCAATCTCACCCGTATTCTTAACGTAGAAGATGCTGCAGTACTTCATATCCTCGACTCACTTGTTTTGCTCCCCTATATCAACAAGGCTCCTGAGGGAGCTTTGCTCGATATGGGAACAGGTGCGGGCTTCCCTGGTATTCCATTAACTATAACCACGCATCGTAAAGCTACTTATATTGACTCTGTTGGCAAGAAGGTTGATGCGGTTAATTCCTTTGTCCATGCTCTTGGATTGAAACATGCTCATGCGGTTCATGATCGTCTTGAAGAATTTGCTCGAAGCCATAAGAAGCAGTTCTCTGTTGTAACCGCCCGCGCACTGGCCCCTCTACCGATTCTTGTTGAGTATGCGGCTCCGTATCTGAAGGATGGAGGGCTATTTGTTATAACCAAGGGCAATCCTTCGGATGAGGAGCTTGCTTCCGGCATGTCAGCAGCTAAGATTTGCGGCTTCACTTTGCTTCTGAATGACGCAATTGATTTGCCTGAAGGCTTGGGTCACAGGGAGTTCATTGTTCTTAAGAAGAGTCATCCAGCATCTGTCTCATTGCCTCGTGCAAATGGCGTGGCAAAGAAGAATCCGCTTGCCTAGATGTTTCACGTGAAACATAATGGATACTAACAACTTGCAGTGTTTCACGTGAAACATGGCGGTTGATATCGATTCGGAATGTTTCACGTGAAACATCCTCCGTTTGACAGCTTTAATACACACCAGGAGGGACCGTGGGATTTCGCGACGTTAAGCGTTCTAAGAGCGCAAAAGACACGCGTATCATTGCAATCATCAATCAAAAAGGCGGCGTCGGTAAGTCAACGACGGCTGTAAACCTTGCAGCAGCACTGGGTGAGCAGGGTCGTAAGACACTGATTGTCGATTTTGATCCGCAGGGAAACAGCACCAGTGGATTCGGAATTGAAAAAGAAGACCTTGATCACTGCATCTATGATGCATTGTTGAATGATGTGCCGGCAGAATCGCTTGTTCTTGATACAAATTGTAAAAAGGTATTCGTTATTCCGGCTACAATTCAACTTGCAGGCGCGGAAATTGAGCTCGTAAGCGCAATTGCTCGTGAAACCCGCCTCAAAGATTTGCTTGAGCCGATTCAGGACGAGTTTGACTTTATTTTCATTGACTGTCCTCCTTCGCTCGGCCTGCTTACTATCAACGCTTTGACCGCAGCAGACAGCGTTTTGATTCCGATCCAGTGCGAATATTACGCACTCGAGGGCGTTACGAAGCTGCTTGAGTCAATGAAGATGGTCAAATCACGGCTGAACAAGGGCTTAGACACCTATGGTGTGCTTATGACCATGTATGACTCGCGTACTTCACTATCAAATCAGGTTGTTGAGGAGGTTCAATCGTACTTTGGTGATAAGGCGTTTAAGACGCTAATCCCCCGTACGGTTAAAATCTCCGAAGCTCCGTCTTTTGGAGAACCGGTAACTACCTATGCACCTCAAAATAAGGGTGCAAAAGCATATATGAACCTTGCAAAAGAGGTGATCAAGCGTGCCTAGTGTAAAGAAACGTGGCGGATTGGGACGTGGACTCAATGCTTTGGTCTCAGAGGCCGAGTATGAGACCGGCGGTTCGGCTGCATCGGCTTCAAATGCCGCATCTGAAACAAAACTACCTATTGAGGATATCGTTCCCAACTCTAATCAGCCACGAATTCATTTTAACGAAACTGAACTTCGCGAGTTAAGCGAGTCAATCCAAGAGCACGGCGTTTTGCAGCCGCTTTTGGTTCGCAAGCATGGAAACGGCTATGAGATCATTGCTGGTGAGCGGCGTTACCAAGCTTCAAAGCTTGCTGGCCTTGAAGAATTGCCAGTCATCATTAAAGAGGTAAATGATGAAGAGATGCTGGCTCTTGCTCTTATCGAAAACCTTCAGCGTTCTGATCTGAATCCCGTCGAAGAGGCTAAGGGCTATCGCCAACTCATTGATGCCAGCGGGATGACCCAGGAGGCATTGTCGAAGGCAGTAAGCAAGTCACGCTCTGCAATTACAAACTCGCTGCGTCTTCTCGATCTCCCCGAAGTAGTTCAGCAGATGATTTTTGAGGGCAAACTTACTGCTGGTCATGCACGTGCGATTCTTGCAGTTCCCTATGAGGACGCGCGTATTCGACTTGCAGAGAAAGTTGTTACAGAGGGCCTTTCCGTAAGAGCGACAGAAAATCTTGCTCCGTTGTTTTCTGCCGGAGAGACACCTAAGACGCCAAGGCCTGCAACGCCTCAGTCCTTTAAAAAGGCTGCCCGTGTGCTTCGTCAGGTATTTAATACTAACGTGCGTGTGAAGAGCTCGCGTGGAAAGAATAAGATTGAGATTGAGTTTAAAGACGAGGAAGAGCTCTCTCGTATTCTTGGCGAAATGATTCAGTTTGATCAAGGAGGCCAAGATGAGGAATAAGATTTTAACAGCGATTGCATTGGTGACGACTGTCGCGGCTGGTGCCTTTGCTGGCTATAAGATCGCGACAGACGATGAACTTCGAGGTCGTTTGCTTCGTGGCGCGCAAGATATCGTCGATACTTCCAAAAAGAAAATGGATGTTATGACGGAAGATGTTGCCATGCGTACAGCTCAGGTAACGAAGAATCCCAAGATTAATCAAGGTTGGGTCAGCAACCAATGGGAAAATGTAGGCTATTAGGTACCTAACAATTACTCAGCATATTTTGAGGGGGTCCTTGTCTGATTCATGAGACAAGGACCCCTTATTTTGGCCGTAAAAAATGGGACAGGTAGCAGCTGATTCAAAATTAAGGTCAATAAATGAAACGACCCCGGTTGCATATTCTGTAACCGGGGTCGTTCGATGTTTCACATGAAACGTTTTGGGATGCGACTCCCCTATGCGTTCTTCTGAACTTTGAAGCGCTGCTTCAGCTGTCCGCAAGCGGCGTCAATATCGTTACCACGGGAGTTACGAATCGTGGTCTCGATGCCACGGGACTCAAGACGACGCTGAAGATCCTCAACCTTATGAATCGGCGACGGCTTGAGCGGGCTACCCTCGATGTCGTTAAGCTGAATGAGGTTAACGTGGCACAGCGTTCCCTCGCAGAAGTCGCAGAGCGCCTGCATTTCGGGATTCGTATCGTTGACGCCTTCGATCATGGCATACTCATAGGTCGGGCGGCGGCCGGTCTTCTCGGTGTAGAGCTGAAGCGCTTCGTGAAGGCGAAGCAGCGTGTACTTCTTAACACCGGGCATGAGCTTGTTGCGCGTCGACTGGATGGCGGAATGCAGGGAAACGGCAAGCGTGAACTGCTCGGGGATATCGGCAAATTTGCGAATACCGGGAATAACGCCGCTGGTAGAGACGGTGAGGTGACGAGCGCCGATACCGATGCCATCGGGGTCGTTGAGGATTCGCAGCGCCTTGAGAACCTCGTCGTAGTTGGCAAACGGCTCGCCCTGGCCCATGAAGACGACGCTCGTGGCACGCTCGCCAAAGTCGTTGGATACATGAAGTACCTGGTCGACGATCTCTTGAGCGGTCAGAGAGCGCTTGAGGCCGTTGAGACCGGTAGCGCAAAAGGCGCAGCCCATGCCACAGCCAGCCTGGGTGGAAACGCAGACGGAAAGCTTGTTACGACGGGGCATACCGACAGTCTCGACGGAAACGCCGTCGTGGTACTCGAGCAGATACTTGCGAGAGCCATCTTTGGAAACCTGCTTGGTTAGTTCAGTCGGCGTGTCAAAGGCAAAAGCCTCTTTAAGCTGCTCGCGGAAAGCCTTGGGAAGGTTGGTCATATCGTCAAACGAACAAACGTTCTTCTCAAAGACCCATTCGATGAGCTGCTTCGCGCGGAAGGCTGGCTGGCCAAGTTCGGCCACGAGCTCGCGAATATCGTTTTGGCTCAAGTCGCGAATGTCCTGAGATTTAGTCCTGGGATTCATGGAAGCCTTTCGATTTTGGGGAAACGTAGAGGGTATCGCTACAATATGGTATCAGCTGCAGAAATTATAGAGGAGGAGTCTGCCCATGCCGGGTAAAAGCCTAGAGAACATGCACGTAGCGGTCTTGGCGGGCGGTCATTCCGCCGAGCGCGAGATCTCGCTCAATTCGGGAAAGAACGTTGTGGTGGCACTGAAGGAAGCCGGCTACACCTCGGTGGAGCTGCTCGACACGGCCGCTGATGATTTTATGGTAACCATGGCGACCGGCGGCTTTGACGTGGCGTTTATCGCCATGCACGGTGCCGGCGGCGAGGATGGCGCCATGCAGGGTGCCATGGAGACCCTGGGTATCCCCTACACGGCCTCGGGCGTGCTTGCCAGCGCCTGCGGTGCCGACAAGGAGGTCTCTAAGCTCTTATACGCCAAGGCGGGCATCCCCATTGCCCCCGGCCTTGCGCTCGAGGTGGGCGATGAAGTCGATATCGATCATATCGTCGAGGTCTGTGGCGAGCGCTGCTTTGTGAAGCCGGCCGTCAACGGTTCCAGCTATGGCATTTCCCTGGTCCATGAGCCCTCCGAGCTGCCCGCGGCAATTGCCAAGGCGTTTGAGTACGGCGACAAAGTGCTGGTCGAGAAGTGCATCGAGGGTACCGAGATCACCGTCGGCGTGTACGGCGAGGACGACGTGCGCGCCCTGCCGATTGTCGAGATTCGCAAGCCCGAGGACTGTGAGTTCTACGATCTGGACGTGAAGTATGTCGACCCTACGGACATCCATCGTATTCCGGCGCAGATTTCACCCGAGAATTACGCTCGCGCTCAGGAGCTTGCCTGTGCTGCTCACAAGGCCCTCGGTTGCCTGGGCATCTCGCGCAGCGATTTTATCGTGAGCGAGGACGGCCCCGTCATCCTCGAGACCAACACCATTCCCGGCATGACCGATACGTCGCTGTATCCGGATGAGATTCGCCACACAGACGACATGACGTTCCCGCAGGTCTGTGACAGCCTGATCCGTATGGGCCTTCGTCGAGCGGGCATTGCATGCTAATCGAGGACGCGGTTTCGTCAGGAACGCCGCAGTTTGTCATCGACTCCTATGCCACGCTTGCCGAACGCGCCAAAACGCAGTCCTTCGGCCTTATCGAGGAAGATGTGATTGTCCTCGATACCGAGACCACAGGTCTTTCGGTGCAGGACAACGAGCTGATCGAGATCTCGGCGGCCCGTCTTTCGGGCCGCGAGATCGTCGACCGCTTCGATACCTTCGTGCATCCCAAGCAGCTAATTCCCGCCGAGATTACCGAGCTCACGAGCATTACAAATGCCGATGTGGCAGATGCCCCGTCGGCCGCTGAGGCCGTCGCCGCTCTCGCCGATTTTGTCGGTGGTTGCCCGGTGATCGCACATAACGCCACGTTCGATCGCTCGTTTATCGAGTCGGTCAAAGGCGGCGTCAACGTGAGCGATATCTGGATCGATTCGCTGGCGCTGTCGCGCATCGCGCTTCCGCGCCTGGCCTCGCACAAGTTGTCTTTTATGGCCGATCTGTTTGGCTGTGACTCGGTATCACACCGTGCCAATGCCGACGTCGACGCCCTGTGTGGCGTATGGCGTGTGTTGCTCGTGGCGCTCACCGACTTGCCCCAGGGCCTCATGGCGCGCCTAGCCGACATGCATCCGGATGTGCCTTGGTCCTATCGTCCTATCTTCTCATTCTTGGCGGGGCAGAACCCTGGTTCTATCTTCTCTCTCAGCGCCGCTCGTGCTGACGTTCTCAAGGCCGATCGCGCCGACGATCGGGTGGACGCCGACGAACTGCCGGTCCTCAAGATGCCGAGTCGTGAGGAGATTGAGGCAGACTATGCGCCGGGTGGCCTGGTCAATCGCATGTATCCCACTTACGAGCCGCGTGATGAGCAGATCGCGATGGCGCTCGAGGTCCGCGATGCGCTGGTCACGGGCACACATCGCGTAATTGAGGCGGGCACGGGCGTCGGCAAATCGATGGCCTATCTGGTGCCTTTTGCCGAGGCAGCACGCCGTAACAACATCACGGTTGGTATTGCGACCAAATCGAACAATCTTGCCGACCAGCTCATGTACCATGAGCTGCCAAAACTTGCCGAGCAACTGGACGGTGGTCTGTCATTTTGCGCTCTCAAGGGCTATGACCACTATCCGTGCCTGCGCAAGCTTGAGCGCATGAGCCGAGGCCAGGTCGAGATTACCACCAAGCGCGATCCGGCGGACACGCTCACGGCGGTCGCGGGCATTATGGCGTACGTCTGCCAATCAGCCGATGGCGACCTCGACTCGCTCGGCATTCGGTGGCGCAGCGTCAACCGTCCCGACTTTACGACGGCCTCGCGCGAGTGTGCTCGTCGCCTCTGCCCGTTTTTCCCTGATAAATGTTTGGTCCACGGCGCTCGCCGTCGTGCGGCGCATGCCGATGTGGTGGTCACCAACCATTCCCTGCTGTTCCGCAATGTCGCGGCCGAGGGCAGGATTTTACCTCCGATTCGTCATTGGGTAATCGACGAGGCCCATTCCATCGAGCGCGAGGCGCGCCGCCAGTGGGCGCGCGTGGTGTCGGCGGACGAATCACGCGTTCTGTTTGAGCGCCTGGGTGGCTCGAGCGCCGGCGCGCTAAGCCAGGTTTCCCGTGATTTGGCAACCTCCGAGGGCTCTACGCTCTATCTGGGCCTTACTGCCAAGGCGACGTCGACGGTTGCGCGCGCGAGCATGGCAATCGCCGACGTGTTCGATGGCGTTCGCGAGCTCGGCCGCCGTGCGCGTGGGGGTTATGACAATGCCAATCTATGGATTGGCCCCGAGCTGCGCGAATCTGACGACTGGCATGATTTCTTACAGTCGGCCTACGCTGCCATCGATGCATTGGAACAGGCTGACAAGAGCGTCGACGCGCTGGTGCAAGCCGTCGCCGCCGACAAGCCCGAGGTTGTTGTTGACCTGGGTGATATCTCGCGTCGCCTGCACGAGCTGGTCGAGAACCTCAAACTCATCATTGATGGCACCGATGAACACTACGTGTATTCGCTGCAGGTCAATCGCAGGCTGCGTGCCGGCGGAGAGTCGATGACCGCAGAGCGCATCGACATTGGCGAGGCCTTGGCAACCGAGTGGCTGCCCGAGGTTCACACGGCTATCTTTGCCTCGGCGACTATGACGGTGTCCAAAAGCTTTGAACACTTTAACCATGCGGTCGGCCTCGATCGCATCGGTGCTTCAACATCCTCATCGCTGCACTTGGACTCGAGCTACGACTTCGATTCGAACATGGCTGTAGTCGTTGCGGGCGATATCCCCGATCCGCGCGATCGCGAGAGCTATCTTACGGCGCTCGAGCGCGTGCTGGTCGACGCCCATCTTGCCATGGGCGGATCGGTGCTCACACTGTTCACCAATCGGCGCGACATGGAAGACCTGTACGCCCGCGTTGAGCCCAAGATGGCCCGTGCGGGTCTGGAGCTCGACTGCCAGCAGCGCAACTCATCTCCTCGCCGCCTGCGCGACCGGTTTATCAACGAGCCGACCTCGTCGCTTTTTGCGCTTAAGGCCTTCTGGGAGGGGTTTGACGCCAGCGGCGAGACGCTGCGTTGCGTCATCATTCCCAAGCTGCCGTTCTCGAGCCCCACGGACCCGCTCTCGTGCGAGCGCAACCTGCGCGAAGACCGCGCTTGGGCGCGCTATTCGCTGCCCGAGGCGGTGCTCGAGGTTAAGCAGGCGGCCGGCCGCCTTATCCGCTCGTCGACCGATTGCGGCGTGCTGATTCTGGCCGACCCGCGCCTGGTGACGAAGGGCTACGGAAAGAAGTTCTTAACGTCGCTGCCCACGAGCTCCTACCAGCGCATCGAATCGGCGCAGATCGGTCACTATCTGCAACTGTGGCGCGCACGTCACGAGCGGCGGCGCTAAAGCGGACAGACGAGGGTTTTTGCCATATCGCACAGACGCTTTGACAGGGCGGGGTCATCCAAGATGCGGATGGCTCCGCCCGCTGCGATTACCTGGCTCAGTAGCCAACGCTCGGAGCCGTAATGCACGGTTACCGGTGCCATGTCTGCCCCGCTGCGCTCGATTAGGGTGATGCCGGCCCAGTCCAGATGCTCCGCCATATCGAATGGCATCAAGAGCTTTGCGCTACGCTGCGTCCGGGCAAGGGAATCGTGGAGGGATGCGACGCCCGGTGTGTGAGGCACGACGGAGTCTTCCGTCAAGGTGAGTCCCTCGATTTTATCCATGCGATAGGTGCGCTGCTCATCGATCGCGATGTCCCAGGCAATCAGGTATGTTTGGTCGCCGTTTGCCGTAATGCGCAAGGGGTCGACCAGACGCTCGCGTGGCCGCGCATCGTCCATCGAGCGATACGAGATGCGGCAACGAACACCGTCCTGAATGGCGCAGCTCAGCTGCTGCCAGTGCGACCCGTGGTTGACGGTGTCAAAGACGCGCTGGTTATAGCCGAGCTCTTCGGGCAGAAGGGCATGTCGAATCCGAGCTGCCGTCTGCGGCTCGATCCCCAACGATTCAAGTTCATGGTTGAGCACGGCGCCCTCGGCGGCACTCAGGCGCAACGGTAGCACGCGCCCGGCGTCACCAGTGAGGGCCACGCGCTCGCCGCGGCATTCGCAGATGATGCGCGCGCCCGATTCTCGGTCCGCGAGCGTCGAGACGATCTCGAGAATCTCGTCGAGCGACGCCCCCGTGATGTCAAAGCGGCTGCAAATCTCGGTTCGTGTCATGCCGCCATCGCCGGCGGCGTAGAGGGCCTCCATGATGTCGATGGCGCGCGAGAGTCTCTGCTCGCTGGTGAGTTTACGCACGGGCATGCTCGTGCACCGTCCTTTCTATGAGGTGGTTCCACGCCTGCTTGAGCGATTTGGGGGCCATGGGCCTCATGCCGTCCATGGCGTGGGCCATGCAAAATGAGGCGGCGGCTTCAAGGTCACGCACGTCAACGGTCCAGGTCCATCCCGCATCGGTGTGTGCGAGCTCACCTCGCCCGCGCGTGAGGCCGTTGATCATATCGATCTGCGTCTGAGGACCGAACGAGAACGTGGCTGCAACGGGCGGTCGGTCGGCAAAATCGAATTCAAAGAACAGATAGTCGTTGAGATTGAAGTCTGCAGGGATGGCGTAGGCCTTCGAAGGACGCCAAGCGCGAACGATACGGTCGCAGCGGAATGTCCTGATGTCGTCGGTGGCATTGTCGAGGCCGCAGAAGTACGCCACGCCCTCGCGCTCGAACATGCCGTAGACGCAGACGGTACGTTCTTTCTGCTCGCCGCGTCCGTTCTGATATAAAAATCGCAGCGCGCATCGCTCGGCAAAGGCGCTCCATACCGCATCGACGGCGGGAGAGCGGCGGATCGGTGCTTCGTCCACCGCCGACATGCCGGTGAGGTAGGCAATTTTGGAGCGAATATCGGCAAGCGGCGCGGCAAAGGTGGAAGAGCCGGCCGCTAGCGTCTGGTCGATGGCGTTGAGTAGGATGTCGGCGTCGTCTGCGGTGATGAGGCCACCTGCTGCAAACGTGTGCTCGCGGTCGATTGTCCACGAGCTTTCCTCGGTCTCCTGCGCACCGGCGGGGCGAACTTCCTTGATTAAGATGCCACGCTCGAGCAGTTTGTCACGATCGCGCCGAAGCTTGCGCTTATCCGAGTCGATGTTGCCCGAGCCATATCCCAGGTCAGAATCCAAGACGATCTGCTCGGTCGTCAGCGGTTCGGGGGAGCTGTTGAGCACAAAGAAAAGATTGAGGATGCGCTGAGCCGTTTTATCGAAACCGGGCTCCGAACTTCCCTTTTTAATTGTCGCGGTCGCGTCGCTTGCCGTCATAGAGTCCTCGCATGAGAAGGTGGTTTGCTGCCATGATTTTAGTCCGATATGGAGATTAGGCTATATCCTTGTCCGCTCGGGGCGTTAAGATGGCCCGAATTCGGTCGTTTGCGCTCGCTCGGGGTATACTTTCGACTATATACGGTTCTAATGTGCATGCATTGGGCCTATTTGTCGGATTATGGATGTGGAGCGCACATGGCGAACACCCAGAACTATATTAACCACCTGCTGCAGAACACCGGCATTACACCGGCATGCAGCGAAGAAGAGCGCTTGGCTGCCGAGGATATCGCTCAGATCTTCCGCAACCACGGCTTTGATCCCGAGGTTCAGGAGTTCAATGCCCCGGCGCCCGGTAGGTTGGCATTTGCCGTTACCGGTATTCTTGCGTTTGCCGGCGCCCTGCTGATGGGCATCGGCGGCGGTATCGGCTTGGTCGGCACCTTGCTGGCCGTTGTCGGCGCCGTTCTTTACGTGCTCGAGCGCACGGGCCACCCCGTGGTTTCGCGCCTGGGCAAGACGGGCGTGAGCCAAAATGTCATCGCCTACCACAAGGCCTCGGGCCCGCTCGCGTCTCCGCGCAACCGCCCGGTGGTCGTTGTCGCACACTACGACTCTCCCCGTGCTGAGCTGCTCGCCCGCGAGCCCTATGCTTCGTATCGTGCGCTCATCGCCAAGCTGTTGCCCGTTGCCACGGTTGCCCCTGCTGCCGTTGCCATCCTGCGTATCCTGCCGCTCCCCGGCGCGCTCAAGGTTCTGCTGTGGATTGTCGCGATCCTCGCTTCCCTCGTTGCACTTGCCAACGCGGCAAACATCATCTCTAACCGCCACATTCTTCCCTATACGTCCGGCGCGGTGTGCAACAAGTCTTCTGTCGCCGCTATGCTCGGTGTTATGGACAACGTTGCTCCCTTCCAGGGCGAGAACGAGTTTCCCGACGATGTTCCGTTCGATACCTATTTTGGGGAGCAGAAACGTCGTGCCGAGGAAATGGCGCGCGCGGCGGCGGAGTATGCCGCGGCCCAGCAGCAAAACGACTACGGCAACACCATCGAGTACGAAGAGCCTACCTACGCCGAGGACGAGTTCGGTCAGCCGATTGCTCCCGACGCTCAAACCGAGCCCGAACAGGGCGAGGCTTTTGACGAGCAGATCGAGGGCTTTGAGGGTGCGTCTGCCGACGAGACGCTGATTGGCGCCATCGTGCCCGAGGATCAGAATCAGGCTGTCCAGGCCGAAGAGTTCAATGACGAGGTTCCCGCTGCTGAGCCGGCGGAGGAGCCTGCCGCGGCCGAGCCCGAGCCCAAGCTCTATCGCAACGCCGCCGGCAACATCCGCTTTGGTTCGGATGCCATCCGTGCGCTCGGAATGCTTCCCGAGTCCTGCACGCTCGATTACGAGGAGGGCGAGGAGCCGACGTTTGAGCCCGAGCCTGCGCCCGTTGTCACTGCGGATGATGAGTCTGCCGCGGTTACCGCTGCCGTTGCCGAGCCCGAGGCGGTGTCTGCGATCGATCCCGCGGCAGGACTGGACATTTTGGCTCCCGCCGCGCCGGCGCAAGACGTTGCGGACGAGTCTGACGACGATTACGTTGAACAGCCGAGGCGCGTGTCTTACGAGAGCGATACTGATTTCTCTGCCGAGATTCCCGCGGCAACGCCCCATGCCGATATTGCATCCGCGTTCTCTTCGATTGGCGCCAGCGCTTCCAGCTTCTTTAAGGGTGCGCTTGCAAAGGGCAGGAAATTTGTCGACGATTTCGAGGAGAAGCGCGCTGCCGCACGCGAGGCTGCCGAGCAGGAGGCTATCGCTCAGCAGCAGGCAGCCGAGGCGGCACGTGAGCGCGCGGCGCAAGAGTTTGAGCAGAACGAGGCTATGCAGTCCGGGCCCGTCGACGCTGCCGAAGCTACGACGTCCTTTGAGTCCCAGCAACCGACGTCAGCGGATGTTGTTGAGGCAACAACGTCTTTCGAGGCTCAGCAGCACGTCGATAGCACCATGTCGTTTGATGCCGCGCAGTTCGATTCCACGATAACGTTTGAAAAGCAAGGCACCGCAATTGCCGAGCCCCTTCCTGTTTCCGATGAGCAGGGCGACGCGGCAGACGATGACGAGCCCATTGATGCTGCCGAAATCCAAGATGCCGCCGAGGACGAGTCCGTCGAGGCCAACTCTGACGAAGAGCAACACGCGGCAGCCGATCAAGGTGATTCGACCGAGGTCGAGCAGGAGGAAGTGCCTGCGGTTTCCGAGACTCCCGAGACGGATGAGTCGAGGCCTTACTCCACGCAGATTTTCACCATGCCGACCCCGAGTGGTTCCGGTGCCACGGTTGCCAATGTTGCTCCCACCCAGGACGAAACGGTCGATTCCCTTATGGCCCAGATTTCCTCCCAGGCATCGCCGCGTCCGCAGATAAATGTTCCCGATCCGGCGTCGGCACCGTCGCCTGCACCTTCCTCGTCTCCGCTGGCTTCGGTCCCCGATCCGTCGCTGCCGTCTATGAGGCAGGCAAACGTTGCGTCTCGCACGTCGCTGTTCGACCTTCCCGATCCCTCTGCCCAGGTCAACGACCCCTTTGCTACTGCCCAGGGTCCCGAACCCACATCGGCACCCGTTGCGCCTTCTATGCCCGTTGCGTCGGGCGCGCAGCCGATCGAGACCATTTCGGCTCCCGCCCCAGCGGCACCCAAGTCTCGCAAACGCGGCCTGGGTGGCCTGTTCGGTTGTAAAAGGAAAAACGAGCAGGACAGCATGAGTGATTGGCTGGGCGTCGAAGACGATTACGATGCCAAGAAGTCCGGTCGCGGTATCGGTTCGTGGGATAACTTCGAGGACGATAACGATGGCTGGAAGGGCGGCGCTACGTCTTCCGATGGCGCTTCTTCCGAAGATATGCTCTCGGCTGTCGCCTCTATGGGCGATGATGAGCTGCTCGGTCACGATATCTGGTTTGTGGCAACGGGCGCCTCGGATTGTGATGGCGCCGGCATGAAGGCCTTCTTGGCTTCGCATCGCGATAAGCTCCGCGGCGTATTCTTCATCAATCTTGAATCCGTCGGCGCCGGTAGGCTTTCGGTGGTGACGGTCGAGGGCGAACAGCAGCTGCTCAAGGGCGATCGCCGCATCATGAACCTGGTCAGCAAGGTGTGCAAGTCGTTCCATGTCGATTGTGGCGCGCTCGAGATGCCCTATGCCAAGACCGATGCCTATGCCGCGCTCGAGGCGAGCCGCCGAGCCCTCACCATCGCCGGCGTGGACGGCACGCGTCTGGCTTGCGCTCGTACCGAGGACGACCTGCCCCACAATGTCAACCCGACGAACATTGCCACGGTATCCGAGGTCGTGACCGAGGTTATCCGCCGTTCGTAGACGGAGCTCTAAGGAGTCAACGTGTTTTCGTATATTAAGCGCCATTGGCCTGTCTACGTGATTTTGACCTTGATTGCCATTGCGTTAGGATTTGGGGCTGCCTACATCGTGGGTGCAAAGGGCTCGACCCCCGCCTCCGCAATCAGCGAAGAGGTGGAGCAAGAACAGAGTACGGGTGCCGATGGGATTTCTGAGTCCGAGCAGGCAATCGTTGATGGTGGATCTTCGTCTGCAGAGTAGATACGGCGATTTACATGATTGAAAGCGGGCGAGCCAGGGGACTGGCTCGCCCGCTTTTTCATCGCGCTAGCGCTTCTTTGGGATCGACCTAAGGCGAGCGAACCATAGGGCTGCGGCACCCGAGGTCAGGAGCGCGGTGATGCAAGCGGCGATGGGAACTGATCCTGTTGCCGGTAGGTCCTGCGGTAGGGTACAGCGTTGAATGACACGGTCCTCGTCATGTGACTCAAGTTTATCGCCGCCGCCGTTGCGGCAAAGATCGACGCGCGCGCTGTTGGTGAGTACGGTTTGGGGCGTATAAGCCGACGTTGCCTGCATGTGCACGACTGCGCCCCGAGCGTCTGTGCCAAGGATTGCTTTGGCATCGTCAAGGTCGTCGTGCTCATCTTTGAGATCATCGCGGGTCCAAGAATCCGCATCGCTTCGAGTCGTAAAGTCGGCGGCTACCGCACCGTATTCAATGCGAATGCCCGTTACGACGGTATTGGACGCAAGGTCGAGTTCTTTCGCCTCGAGTGTGGTGGATTCCGTGGTCGAGACATCCGCCTTCCAGAGGTGCCAGCCGTCGTAATCGACGAGGCGGCAATCCTCACCCAGACTTTCCCTTACTTCGTCGGACTCAAGCCAAGGATTTTCGTGCCCATCGTCAAGTGTCGCGTTTGCCGGCTCATCGACGTCTGTCGAGTCCAACGGCGTCGTGCGATACCACACGTTGCACAGACCATTGAGGTCGCCGATGGCGACGGGGGTTTCGATTGAGACGAATCTCGCCGTATCGTCCTCGGCACACTCAAGATCATCGGTAATTGTGAACTCATCAACCCAGGTAGTTGAATCGTTTCGAGCGTCGATGGTATAGGAGAAAAGCCCATCCGTATTGGTTTGCATCGCGGCACGGTTTTTACCATCGCCGTTAGCCAACAGGCCCTTTTCGATAGGTTGGACAACTTCCTGACGCTTGTCGACCTGCCCCTTGATCTCGATGGGCGCATCCTTCATCGCGACGGATTGGACTTCTCCCGTATCCTTTATTTCAAACGTTATCTCCTCGGCAAGGTCATAGGTCCGCGGAGACATCATTTCGCACAACGAGTAGGTGCCGGGTGCAAGATGTTCGACGCGGTGTGGCTTGTCGGATGAGGTCCAGGAGTCTATTTCGGTTTTATCGGGACCATATAAGGTGAGCTGTGCGCCTTCCACTTCCTGCTCACCGCTTGCATCGACCTTGGAGATATCAACCTTGGTGTAATCGTCGGATACGTTAAGCCGTGCTTCTACAACGGGTGTTTTCTGGTCGGCATAAGTAAGGTCGACAATATGGGTTGTCTGATCGAGCAAGAAGCCTGCCGGCGCTTGAGTCTCGACAACCTCGTAGCGTGCGGTGCCAGATCCCAGTGGGAGGTTATCCGCGCGTGCTTCTCCAGTTTCATCCGTCGTGACGGTAGCGACAGTCTCACCGTCGAGCGCGGCAATGCTACCGTCGGGGCGCACGATATCACCCGAGGCGCGGATCTCAAAGACGGCGCCCGCGAGGCTGCTGCCGTCTATGGCATCGGTTTTAACGATCCTGATGTTTCCGGTCGCGGCGTGGTCATAATACGAGGCGATTGCAACGGGCGTTAGGTTCATGTCGGCGGGTATGTTTACCTCGATCTCTTCGCCGACAAGATAGGGCTCTTTGGCCGAGGTTTCGCGTACATAATAGGTGCCCGGCACGAGCGATTCGGGCAGTGTGACGGTGCCGGTCGCGTCAGTCGTAAAGGTGTCCATTACGTTATGTGCTGGATACCAGCAAGTTTGTGAGACAGGTTCGTGATTGCTGTCGAGGAGTTGGAAGGTGAATCCGGCTAGGGGAACAGAAGCGCCTGTTTGGGCATCGCGTTTTACAATCTGGAGATGCGTCGACAGAGCGTGGTTGTCCACGATATATTGAAGCTCGGCGCTGTCGGAAATCTGATTGGCCCCGACGGTCCATTCCCCTGCACGTTTAAAACCCTCGGGGACGGTTTCCGGAACCTCGCGAACCGTGTAGCCGGCACGGTCGTATGGGACGGCTCCGTGGACACCGGCGGGTCGTTTGCCTGTGCCGAACCATGCTTCGGGCTGATCTTTGGTGGAGGCAAAGCCATAGATGTTTGTGGTCAGTGTGCCAACAACCTGCTGAGAGCTGTTGCTGACAACCTCAAAGATAACACCACCCGCCGGCTGCTCCAGACCGGATTGGTCGCTATTGCCGTAATCCTTGAATTTGGAAATCTCAAGGTTAAACGCAATGGGGATATCGGAAACGCGAGATTCGATCTCGACCACGTCTGAATCGCCGAGCTGATCGGCTCCAACGGTATAGGTCCAGCTGTCGTTGGATGGTAGGTAGCCCTCGGGGGCTTTTGATTCGTAGATGGTAAAGGTTCCTAAGGGGACATCGGCGAGGGTAGCCCGACCGCTTTCGTCAGTCGTGAGAATTTGCGACCATCCAGGGGTTGATTGCGACACACACGTGAACTCTGCTCCTGCGAGTGAAGATCCCACCTGGGGGCCGGCATTCGTTGCGGCATCGAGTTTTACGATACGCAGGTTGATGGTGCCGGGTTGTTCATCGATGGCGACCTGCCCGCCGTCATTCCCCGTGGTAAAGGCAATACGATCGTGGCGGGGGACATAGCCGGTCGGCGCCTTCGTTTCAACTAGGTAGTATGCCGTGTTGGGCAGAAGTGTTGCTTGCGCTCGACCGTTGCTGTCCATCTTGATGGTGCCGACACGCGCGCCGCTGCCGCTCTCAAAAATATCGAATGTTGCCCCGGTAAACTGATAGGTATTGTTTCCGCTGGTAATAACGGTGTTCGCAGACTGCTTTTGGAAGGAAACAGAGACCGCCGGCAGTACATAGAGCATGTCTTGACGTTTGCTGCCGCCCGATACGGCCCCTAGATAGCGTCGCGCGCGGTGCGGAGCGGCTTTGATGCTTCCTGATTTTGCGCTGTCGTGGAGCCACCGCGCAGCCGTCACGACTTCATTGTCGGCGGTAAAGTGTCCGCTCTTGGTTTTACCCTGAGC
>URTD01000003.1 GCA_900550735.1 uncultured Collinsella sp. | reverse complement strand
GCTCGTGCCTATCACGGCCGGCATCACCTCCAACATGGCCATCAACGGCAACGCCGCTGCGCCGATCATCTTCCTGGTGATCTTCAACGCCGTCCAGTTCGCTCTGCGCTTCTGGCTCATGAACTGGTCCTACAAGCTTGGCACCAGCGCTATTGACGCTCTGACCGCCAACATGCAGGCCTTCACGCGTGCCGCTTCCATCATGGGCGTCTTCGTCGTCGGTTGCCTGGTCGTCACCATGGGTGGCACCCAGATCAACCTCCAGATCCCCAACGGCACCACCCGTGGCCTTGCCCCTACTACCGTGATCGTCTCCGAGAAGGAGGCCGAGAACTTCACCGGTATGGAGGGCATCGATACCGAGACCGCTGAGGCCGGTACCATCGCCATGACCGATGAGGACGGCAACGCCCTCACCGCCACCGATGCCGACGGCAACGAGGTCAAGTGCGGCGTCGCCGATCTGGGCAACGGCATGGAGTCCGTGACCTACGCTACCGTTACCGAGGATCCGGTCAACTTCTCTGTTGCCGACACCCTCAACACCATCGTCCCGAAGCTCGTCCCGCTTATGCTTACGCTGCTGCTTTACTACATGTTCGCTAAGCACAGCTGGACCCCGACCAAGGGCATTCTCCTGCTCTTCGTCCTTGGCATCCTGGGCGCTGGCCCGCTTGGTCTCTGGCCGAGCATCTGGTAAGGCTCTAGCTTGAGGGGTGTGTCCCTACGCGGCTCACACCCCGACCCCTTAAGCCATGTGTATGTTAAAAGCCGCGTGCTCGAAAGAGCGCGCGGCTTTTGTTTTCTTGATGATTCGGGTGTGGCAGACAGATAATGCTAAACACCCTAGGTAGTTAGCCGAATTCGAGCAAAAGGGAGGATAGGATGGCGATCGGAGCGCGTAAGCAACCGCTGTACGATCAGCTGGTCGATATTCTGACCGAAAAGATCGACCATGAATATCGCGCCGGTGACATGATTCCTTCCGAGCGCGAACTTTCGGAGCGCTATGGTCTCTCGCGCACCACGGTGCGCCTGGCTTTGCAGGAACTGGAGCGTTTAGGACTGGTGGTTCGGCAGCACGGTCGCGGTACCTTTGTGACCGACCGTTCGGCAAAAGCAACCAATCTCATGCAGTCCTACAGCTTTACCGAGCAGATGCGCGCGATGGGTCGCGACCCCGAGACCACGATTCTCGAGTTTTGCGAGATGGAGGCCGATAAAAATCTGGCCGAGCATATGGGATTGCGTATCGGTGATCGCATTTTTAAGCTTAAGCGCCTTCGTTCTGCCGACAACATGCCCATGATGGTCGAACGCAGCTATCTACCAGTTCGTCAATTTCTGTCCCTAAAGCGACCGCTGCTGGAGCGTAAGCCGCTTTACGATGTGATTGAGCAAGACTTTCAGCAAAAGATACGCGTGGCCGAAGAGGAGTTCTATGCGAGCATAGCCCGTCCCACCGACGCCCACCTTTTGGGAATTGTCGAGGGCTCGCCTGTGCTCGATTTGGTCAGGACTACGTATAACGAGTCAAACGAGGTTGTGGAGTACACACTCTCGGTTGCTCGTGCCGATCAGTTTAAATACAAGGTTTACCACCAGCGTAGCGATTAGTGTCCGCATCGTTTCCATATGATGATTCTTTGCATTTAACTGGTTACTACCAGATAACCAACCGAAGTGTATAATTGCACGTCAGAGGATTACTTCTAGAGAGAGGTATTAAAAATGTTCGAGAAGAGTGTCGAGGAGCTCACCGAGCTCGGCGCCCAGATCACCACGGCCGAGATTGCTCAGCAGCCCGAGCTTTGGCGTGATACGCTCAACATCTATCGCGAGAACAAGGAGGCCATCGAGGCCTTCCTGGCCGAGGCTCGCGCTATGGGCGAGGGTCGTCTGTCCGTTGTCTTCACCGGTGCCGGTACGTCCGACTACGTTGGCGATACCTGCGCCCCGTACCTGCGTCACGCTGGCAACACTGATCTCTACGACTTTAAGCCCATCGCCACGACCGACATCGTGAGCGCCCCGCGCGACTTCCTGCGCGCCGAGGATCCCACGCTCGTGGTTTCCTTCGCCCGCTCTGGCAACAGCCCCGAGAGCCTTGCCGCCGTTGCCGTTGCCAAGGAGCTCGTCCACAACGTCAAGTTCCTCAACATCACCTGCGCTCCCGAGGGCAAGCTCGCCGTCGAATCTGCCGATGATCCCAACGCGCTGACGCTGCTCATTCCGCGCGCCAACGACAAGGGCTTCGCCATGACCGGTTCTTATTCCTGCATGACCCTGCTCTCTACCCTTATTTTCGACACTGCCTCTGACGAGCAGAAGGCCGAGTGGGTCGAGACGATTGCCAAGATGGGCGAGGAGGTCATTTCCCGTGAGCCCGAGATCGCCGATTACCTGGCTGGCGACTTCAACCGCGTGACCTACTTGGGTTCTGGCTCCTTCGGTGGCCTTGCCCAGGAGAGCCAGCTCAAGATCCTCGAGCTCGCTCACGGTCTGGTCGCTACTTCCTACGACACCTCCATGGGCTATCGTCACGGACCTAAGTCCTTCGTCGACGATAAGACGCTCGTCTTCGTGTTCGTCAACAACGACGCCTACACCCGTCAGTACGACATCGACATCCTCAACGAGATCGGTGGCGACGAAATCGCTCAGCACACCATCGCCGTTCAGCAGGAAGGTGCCACCGTCTATGAGGGTGAGTCCTTCACCTTTAAGGGCTACGAGGCACTTCCCGAGGGCTACCTTGCTCTGCCGTTCGTGATGTTTGCCCAGGCTATCAGCCTGCTCAACTCCGTGCGCGTGGGCAACACGCCCGATACGCCGAGCCCCACCGGCACGGTCAACCGCGTGGTTAAGGGCGTGACGATTCACCCCTTCACCGCTTAATCGCGTCCCCCTGTAAGGGCGCCCGTCCGCTCATAACGGCGGGCGGGCGCTTTTTGTTTTCCGTGAGCTGGGTATAAGCATCACTACAGTCAACTGCTTTAGAAGCAAGGAGTGCATATGAGCACGTACGCAATTAAGGCTGACAAGTTCTTCTTGCCGGCAGGCCCGCAACTGGGCGGCTATCTTATGGTCGAGGACGGCGTCTTTGGCGCCTGGCAGGCCGACGAGCCCTCTTGCGAGATTAAGGACTACACGGGATCGTGGATCGCACCGGGTATGGTCGATACTCACATCCATGGCTTCTACAACCACTCAACTACCGATAACGATCCCGAGGGAATCGATATCAGCTCGACCGAGCTCGCTCGTCGCGGCACCACCAGCTGGCTGCCCACGACGTTCACCGATGGCGTCGAGCAGATCAAGGACGCCTGCGCCGCCATCGCTCAGGCGGACGAGGGTCGCGGCCCCGACTTCTGCGGTGCTCGCATTCAGGGCATCTACCTGGAGGGCCCCTTCTTTACCATGAAGCACGTGGGCGCGCAGAACCCCGCTTACCTGATCGATCCCTCCGAGGAGGTCTTCGATCAGTGGCAGGAGGCTGCGGGTGGTCGCATCGTCAAGAGCGCCATGGCGGCCGAGCGCGACGGTGCCGCTGCTTATGCGGCTGCTCTGAATGCCAAGGGTGTGGTGACCAGCATCGGTCACTCCGACGCCACCTACGATGAGTGCATCGCCGCCATCAACGCCGGTGCCAGCTGCTTTACGCATACCTATAACGGTCAGCGCGGGCTGCATCACCGTGAGCCCGGTGTCGTGGGCGCTGCCATGTCCACGCCCGAGACCTACGCCGAGATCATCTGTGACGGCAAGCACGTTAACCCTGCCGCCATCAAGGCACTGCTGCAGGCAAAGGGCTGGCAACACACGGTGCTCATCACTGACTGCCTGGGTTGCGGCGGCATGCCTGAGGGCAGCTACACCAGTGGTGGCATGGACGTCATCATGAAGGACAACCTGTGCTGGCTCGCCGACGGCAAGAGCATTGCCGGCTCGGTGCTCACGCTTGCCCAGGGCGTCAAGAACATCGTTGACTGGGGCATCGCCAGCGCCGATATCGCCATTCGCATGGCAACCGAGGTGCCGGCACGCTCCGCGCACATCGAGGATAAGTGCGGCAGCATCATGCCGGGTCGCGACGCCGACTTTGTCGTGTTCGACCATGAGCTTACCCTCGTCGAGACGTATGTTGGCGGCCAGAGCGTCGGCAACGCCTTTACCGAGTAACGATAGAAAAAGACGGCGGGCCCGAATCTGCTCGGACCCGCCGTATGGGTTAAACGCTCAAAAGCACCTTCACAGTTACAGCTTGTTAGCGATCTTCTTTGCCGTGCGCTTGACGCCGGCCACCAGGCCTCCTGCAGGATGCTCCTTCTCGTATGCTAGACGCTTCTCGCGCTTGGCGTACTCTTCGACGATGATATCGCCATATTCGTCTTCGATCTTGTCGAAGAAGTCGACGGCGCCCTTAATTTCCTCAGCGGTCGGGTGCCCCTTTTGGACACCGCCGGCGAGTTTGAACGGCCCCCACGTATCAAAGCCGGGGCAGCCGTAGACACCCATAAAGATGGCCTGCCTCATGCGGCAGATGCCATCGATATCCTTGCCGTACCATTTGTTCTTGCCACCGTAGGTCATAAGGCCAAACACCTTGTCCTGCGGCTGCAGCACGTTCGTGAGCACGCGTGCCATGTCCTTGTCGATCTCGGAGTAATAGATGCCCGTGGCGACACCGATCAGATGATATTCGTGCAGGTTGGGATACTCGTTTTTACCGAGTGACTTCACGTCGAGGGTATCGATTTCGGGGTGCGCCTCGACGATGGCGTCCACGAGCTTTTTCGTATTGCCGTGATGGCGCGAGGCGTAGAGGATGATGGTTCGCATAAGAAGGCCTTTCAGCTGTAATTGCATCAATGTCTGTATGGTACCCCGTTACATGGCGGGGATACCGAACGCATCGATGAACGTGCGGGTTTGTCCTTTGGTCAGGGCCGAGACGGGTTCTTGCGAGCAAAAAGTAGTTGTTCGAAAGGATGGGCAATGGAATACGCTCTCTCCAACGATTCGATTTCTATTAAGGTGTCCACGGCTGGTGGTTCGTTTACCTCGATTGAGGCCGGAGGTCGCGAGTATCTGTGGCAGGGCGATCCCGCCGTGTGGTCCGGCCAGGCACCAATTTGCTTCCCGATTTGCGGAGGCTTGCGCGATAACAGCGCCATGACGTTTGCCGGGCATCATGTAAAGCTCGCTCGCCACGGATTTGCGCGCAAACAGGAGTGGAAGCTGCTGAGCCAAGGCGAAAACGAGCTGGTGATGTGCCTGGCTTCCGAGGATAACGCCGCGCTGCTGAGCGATTATCCGTACCCGTTTAAGCTCGTCGCCCGCTATGCGCTTGAGGGGACTGCCGTGCGCGTCTCCTACGAGGTGACCAACGAGGGCACCGAGGACATGCCGTTCTTTATCGGTGGACACCCGGGATTTAGGTGTCCGCTCGATGAGGGCGAGGCCTATACGGACTACGAGCTGCGCTTTGAGAAAGACGAGGCTGCGGAGCTCTGCACCGCCGTTCCCTCGACTGGATTGATTGACGTGGCAAACCGCTCCAAGAACCCCATGGTGGGAAAGACGCTGCCTCTGTCGCATGAGCTCTTCGATTTTGCGGAGACCATCTTTGACGTGCTCGAGAGCCGTCAGGTCACGCTTTCCAAGAAGGGTGAGGACAAGGGCGTTCGCCTGAGCTTTGAGGGCTTCCCGTATCTCATTGTGTGGAGTAAGCCCGAGGGCGATTTTGTGGCAGTTGAACCCTGGGGCGGTCTCTCGACCTGCTCCGATGAGGACGACGTGCTTGAGCACAAGCGCGGCTGCCTTATCGCCAAGCCCAAAGAAACCATCGTGCGCTCGTTCACGATTGAGATCCTGTAATTCCGTTTTGTCGACTCGTATCGCGAGGCACAAGGAGCCTGCGAGATAAGGAGCTAAAAATGATCCTCACCGTTACGATGAACCCGTCTGTCGATACGCGCTATCAGCTCGATGAGCTCGTCATCGACGACGTCAACCGTGTGACGCCCGAAAAGACCGCCGGCGGCAAGGGCCTTAACGTAGCCCGCGTCCTTGGTCAGCTGGGCGACGACGTTGTGGCAACCGGTCTGCTCGGCGGCCACATGGGTGCCTACATGGCTGAGCTCATGGATGCCAACGGCATTAAGAATGATTTTGTACCCATCAAGGGCGAGACTCGTATTTGCCTCAACATCCTCCACGCCGGCAACCAGACCGAGCTGCTCGAGAGCGGCCCGACGATTGCTCCCGAGGAGCTCGATGCCTTTACCGCCAAGTTTACCGAGCTTGCGAGCAAGGCCGCTGTCGTTACCATCTCGGGTTCGCTACCCCGCGGTGTCGAGGCAGACTACTATGCCAAGATTACGGGCATTGCCGAGAACGCCGGTGCCAAGGTGCTGCTCGATACCTCGGGTGCTTCGCTCGAGGCCGCCCTTAAGTCCGAAATTAAGCCCGAGCTGGTCAAGCCTAACCTGACCGAGATCAACGGCCTTTTGGGTACGAGCTTTACCACCGACGATGTGGACGAGCTCCGCGCCGCGCTCGCCTCTGATGCCCGCTTCTCCGATATCCCCTGGGTCGTCGTGTCCATGGGTGCTGCCGGCTCCGTTGGCTTCCACAACGGCCGTGCGTTCCGCGCAAAGACGCCCGATATCCCTGCCGTTAACGCCACGGGCTCTGGTGACTCCACTATCGCTGGCTTCGCGCATGCCATTGCTGCTGGCGCAGACGACGAGACGGTGCTGCGTACCGCCAACACCTGCGGCAAGCTCAATGCCATGGATCCCATGACCGGCCATCTAGTCATGGACCGTTGGGACGAGGTCTACAACGGCGTTGTCGTGACCGAGCTGTAAGAGCTTGGGCGACGGCCCCGGCATCGGTTGTTTGCTTATGGTTAGAGCCGACGACAAGTGCGGTAGCATTATGCCTGGCCGCGACGCCGACTTTGTCGTGTTCAATCCCGACCTTACCCTGGTCGAGACGTATGTGGGTGGCAACAGCGTCGGTAACGCGTTTACCGAGTAGCCGCCAAAGAGACAATCTGAGAGGGGATTTAGATGATTTACGGTGCATTGGGCGATATCGAGGAGTACCGCGGAATGCTCAAGGGCCTCGACGTGCTGATCGACTGGCTCGAGGAGAACGACCCGGCGGAGCTCGAGGTCGGCAGCCATCCGATTCTGGGTGACAAGGTCTTTGCGAACGTCATGGCTCCCACGACGCGTCCCGAGGCCGAGGCTCACTATGAGACGCATCAGCGCTATCACGACCTGCAGATTGATGTCGAGGGTCGCGAGGCCTTTAAGGTCGCTACGGGTAGCCTGACGCTGGTCCAGGAGTTTGACGAGAAGGACGATTACGATCTGGTCGATTCCGACACTTCGATCGCCGGCGATCTTGCCGACGACAAGTTCGCGCTGTTTGTTGCCGGCGAGCCTCACATGCCCACGCTCGAGTTCCCGGGCGATGGCGCACAGCCGGTCAAGAAGATCTGCTTTAAGCTGCTTGCAGACGCTTACTGGGAGGAGTAACGCGCTGCTCGGCTGAGCTGTTCGTATGCTGGCGTGATTCCATTGAGGAGCGCGCTTGAGCCCCGTTAATCGCGGTTCCCTTGGGGATTGCGGTTGGCGGGGCTTTCTGTTTTTGAGTAGGGGAGTTGAGGCCGTTACGATACGTGGATTGGCGCACGCGCACTCAAAATCGGCAACAAAAAAAGCCGCCCGAAGGCGGCTATCTTGTGCAATGGAGCCAGCGACCGGGCTCGAACCGGTGACCCCCGCTTTACGAGAGCGGTGCTCTACCAACTGAGCTACGCTGGCGGCCATGTGGTGACGCAACTGAGGCGTCAACGGCTGTCTATGATACGGGACATCGCACATCTGCGCAAGGGTTCTGACAGCTTTTCTCACTTTAAATGCACTAATATTGGAGACGTGATGTCTTGCTCTTACAGGTCTCAAAGAGAATGGGGCAGCGATGGCTCAACCCAAGATCCTTCTCACGCGTATCGATGACCGTTTCATTTACGGGCAAGATGTTGAGCTGTGGAACGAGGCCGTGGGCTCCAACCTTGTCCTTATCGTCAACGATGAGATCGCGGCGGATTCGCGCCAATGGGCACCCATGAGGGTGGCGGCGCCGGAAGGCGTTTGGACGCGGTTTTTCTCGGTGCAAAGGACCGTCGACATCATTCATACCGCAACGTCGCGCCAGTTGATTCAGATCATGGTGGCCTCACCCGCCGATGCGCTCGCGCTGGTTAAGGGCGGCGTGCCCATCACTAAGATCAGCATCGGCCATATGCAGGCAGGGGAGGGCAAGCACCCCATAACGCCCGCAGTCGCCGTAGACGACGCAGATGTCGCAGCCCTCAAAGAGCTGCAGGCGCTCGGCATAGAGCTAGAAATCCGCTATCTCCCCAGCTCCAATCCCGACCCCATCCAACTAGTCATTTAAGAACGTCCCCAATGACTAGGTAGCAAAGCGCCCGTCGGCGGTGGTGCCGGCGGGCGCTGCTGTGCGATATGTCGCGTTGTGGGCTTAGTGCCTCATAAAGTGGTACTCGATCACATTGCTGTAGGGATGACCCGGGCCCACAATGCCCTGCGGGAACAGCGGCTGGTGCGGCGTGTCGGGGTACATCTCTGCCTCGAGGGCAAAGCCGGCGCCCCAGCCATAGTTGGCGCCGTCTTTGGCATGTTCGTCACCCAGCCAGTTGCCGGTGTAGAGCTGCACGCCCGGGGCGGTGGTGTAGTAGTCCAGCTCGCGGCCGGTCCACATCTCCTCGACATGCATCGCACGGCGCAGATTACGGCCGTACTGATAGCCATCGATGCACAGGCAGTGATCGTAGCCGCGTGCCTGCTTGATCTGCGGGTCGTCGGCCTCCATGCCGGGAGCGACGGGGCGCAGCTCGCGAAAGTCAAACGGTGTCCCCTCGACTGGAGCAATCTCGCCGGTGGGGATGTTCTGCTCGTTAATGGGCAGGTAGTGAGTGGCGTTAGCAATAAAGAAGTGCTCGCAGTCCATGCCGGCGTTATGACCGGCAAGGTTAAAGTACGTGTGGTTGGTCATGGACACGTAGGTGGCGCGGTCGCTCTCGCAGCCATACTCGATACGAAAGACGCCGGTGCGTGTCACGGTAAACACGGCCGTAAAGGTGCGGTTGCCGGGGAGGCCGAGCTCGCCGTCCTCGAGCGAGACGGTCATGCGTACGGCATTGTGATCCTCGTCGAGCTCAACGTCCCACACGCGCTTGTGCAGGCCATGCTCAAGGTCGCTGTGCAGGTTGTTGGTGCCTTCGTTGGCCGGCATATGCCAATCCGTGTCGGCGATGGTGATCGTGGCACCCGCAGTGCGGTTGGCCACGGGGCCAATGGTCGCGCCAAAGCAGGCGGGGTTGTCAAAGTAATCCTCGAGCTTATCGAAGCCCAACACCACATCACGCACATTGCCAGGGATGTCGGGTACGTCGATACCAAGCACGGTGGCGCCATAGTCCATAATGCGAACGCAGATCTCGGGCCCGTTGAGGGTGTAACGATGAACGGGGGTACCGCACGGTGCGGTGCCGAAAAGCTCGGAAGTGATCATTTGGTTCCTAACATCGAGGTATTTCGCAAAAACTGTAGCGCGAACAGGTTAAATTATCACTACACCCTACTAAAGCAGGGATTATTTTTCTCAAAAAAGTGATGATTGGAGCTGTGTGGGCGTTCATTTTTGACACGTACGAGTCTGATACAATTTGTTCGTTATTGTTTGAATGATATGCGCGCAGAGAACGGCGAGGATTCATCGTGATTAAGGCGGAGCGTCAGGATAAGGTTCGGCAGCTGCTCGAGGAGCAGGGCACGGTTTCGGTTAAAGAGATTTCTGATGCGTTGGGTGTCTCGGATATGACGATCCGCCGCGATCTTGAGGAGCTTGCGAGCCTAGGCGAGATCGAGCGCGTGCACGGCGGCGCCCGTAGTGCGCAGAGTCGCCCGCACGCTATGTTGCGCCATGAGTATTCGCACAGCGAAAAGCGCACTAAGCATGCCGAGGAAAAGCTGCAGATCGCGCGCCGCGCCGTGGAGCTTATCGAGGAGGGCTCGACCATCTTTTTGGGTACGGGCACTACGGTTGAGCAGATGGCCTCGATACTACCGGCGTGCCGCCTGCGCATTGTGACCAATTCGCTTTCGGTGTTTAACCTGCTCGAGGCGCGCGAAGACTGCGACCTGTGCCTGGTGGGCGGCATGTACCGTCGCCGCACCGCCGCTTTTGTGGGACCAACGGCCGAGGATACCCTGCGTGCGCTGGGCATCGACGCGGCGTTTATCGGTGCCAACGGCATTCTGGACGGCGACGTGTCTACATCCAATATGGATGAGGGCCGTATCCAGCAGCTCGCCTTTAGCAAGGCCGACTCGCGCTATCTGATCGCCGACTCCAGCAAGATCGGCAAGCGCGACTTCTACACCTTCTGCCGCCTGGACAGTTTGGACGCCGTGGTGTGCGAGCCGGATATTGCAAATGAGGATCGCGCCGCCATCGAGGAGCACACGCAGGTCATTTGTTAGCAAGCGCTGCGGGAGATCGGACCAAGTATTCAGTTTGTGGGCTAGACCAGGCGGCCGTAGTCCTGTGACTGATGAAAGACATGGGCGATATAGATCGTATCGCGCTCAAACTTGTAAAGACACACGTATTTGTTGACGGTAAACGATCGATAATTGCGTGCCGCCAGCTCTCGTATGTGGGAGAGGGGCCGTAGGAGCGGCTGCTCGCGAAGCAGATCAAGCTGATATTCAAACTCAGCAACAAAATTGCCTGCTGCACGTGGGTTCATAAGGATTTGAGCAAGGTATCTGACAATAGCCTCGTATTCATATTGTGCGCTTTCGAGTATTACGACGTTATAGGCCATATTTGTCTCGTATCGCGGTCGCGAAGGAGTCGTAGTCGCTGTAGTCGCCTTGCGATATCTCGTCTTCTGCCAACATCATACGAGACAGCAGCTTGGCTTTGGCGATTTCGTCTTGCATGAGACGATACTGGTCGCTGCTGATGCAGTGCATGGCCTCATAGCCGTTCTTAGTTACGGTGACGTCGCGCTCGGACTCAACAAGCGCGGTAAATGCAGCGGTGTCCTTCATGTCTCGGACGGGCACACAGGTGGGCATAGGTACCTCCTTTGCGTTGGGACACAATTGTACCACGCCTTGACAAGAATTCGGTACCGTCAAATTGTCTCAATCTGTAACGGGTGAGTGTGATCGGAGAGTCTGAGGGTCTTTATGGGTGGAGCAAACGGCGTGACATGCGCTGTTGAATCCGTACGCCCGCTTGCGTTTTCGAGTGAAGAGGCAGCAAAGTTGATTGGCGTAAGCGCGAAGACCCTTGCAAATTGGCGCTGTCCTAGTAAGGGGCCGGAGTACATTCGCCTCGGCAAATCCTCGCGATCCCATGTTCTTTATTGTTACGATGATCATGAGGCTTGGCTGCACTCTCTGCGCCAGCAGGCCAAGGTAAATTGATTGATAGCTGTTGGGCGCGGACAATATCGTTTGGACGGGTATAGCATGGTTCCATGCTCCGCGTTGCTAATTGCGCCGCTGCGTCATTTGTGAAATGGAATGATTGATGATGGAGAGGCGTGAGGTTCTCGGCTTGCCGCTTTTCACTTGGACTAATGACTGCGGCGGCAGAAAAATGTCCTGGCGAACGACTATCGTATAGAACGCAGCGGTGGTTAGATGGGTCTTCGCGGTTTGAGTGGTACATGGATTGTCGGATGTGGGAGACGTGAGAAACCCATGGTTTGGGGCAAGGTTGCTATTCTGACGAGTTTATCTCTTCATCCCTGTGGCAAAATGAGGACATATTGTCCTGTTATCTATCCAGAAGGTGCGTCATGCAATTATCAGCAGATGAGGTAAAGGCCAAGAGACAGGAGCTCGGCTTGACTCAGAAGGAATTCGCCGCTGCCCTAGGCATGGGCCCCAACGGCGAGCGAACGGTGCGCCGCTGGGAGGCAGGCGAAACAAGGCCCACCGCAGCCGAGTCGAAGTACATCTCCACCCTCGGCCATCGCGCCCCCTTTGCACCCGCAGGGGAGGGGAAGCCTGCCTTCACCTTCATCGACCTGTTCGCGGGCATCGGCGGGATCCGCATGCCGTTCCAGGAGCTGGGCGGCAGGTGCGTCTTCTCCTGCGAGTGGGATAAGTTTGCGCAGAAGACCTACCGCATGAACTACGGCGAAACCCCGGCGGGGGACATCCGTGAGGTCGCCGCTTCAGACATCCCCGACTTCGACGTGCTGCTCGCTGGCTTTCCATGCCAGCCGTTCTCGCTTGCGGGTGTGTCCAAGAAGCGCTCCCTTGGTCGCGCTACGGGCTTCGAAGACAAGACGCAGGGCACGCTCTTCTTCGAGGTTGCACGCATCCTGAACGAGAAGCGCCCGAAGGCGTTCCTGCTCGAGAACGTGAAGAATCTGATCAGTCACGACAGGGGCAGAACGTTCGACGTCATCATGCAGGTCCTCCAGGACGAGCTCGGTTACCACGTTCACTACAAGGTTCTGGACTCCAAGGGTTGGACATGCCAGCACCGCGAGCGCATCTACATTGTTGGCTTTCGCGACGATGTGGAGTTCTCTTGGGACGACCTCGACTGCCCGAACAGTGGTCAGAAAGCCGCGGAGATTCTGGAGGAGGATGCGGACGCGAGGTACGTGCTCTCCGACAAGCTGTGGTCATATTTGAAAGCATACAAGGCCAAGCACGAGGCCGCCGGCAACGGGTTCGGCTACGGTCTTATCACTCCATCGGACACCACGAGGACGCTCTCCGCACGCTATCATAAGGACGGTAGTGAGATCTTGGTCTCGCGCGGCGAGGGCGAGAACCCCCGTAAGCTGACCCCTAGAGAGTGCGCGCGCTTGCAGGGATTTCCCGACCGGTTCATAATCCCGGTCTCCGACACACAGGCCTACCGCCAGTTCGGCAATTCGGTGACGGTCCCTGTAATACGGTCGGTGGCCAAGCTCATGATGGGAGCGTGTCAGGATGGATTACGGGGCGCTTAGCAGCTACTTCGACGGCGCGGTCTCGAAGACCCTCGCGGACGTCGATATCGACGCAGGTAGGAGTAATCAGCACGAGTTCAACGGCACGCTGCCGCTGAGGTCGCTGTTCGGTGACGACGACATCCGCGACATCCGCACCACGTTCGCCTACATGTGCGACGAGGCGGAGCCGGAGATGTGCGACGGGACCGTGACTTGGTACGATGCGCGCCGCAAACATCCCACGAGAACCGAGTACCGTCTCTACTACAAGGACAACCCCGCCATCAGGCAGGCATCCGCTGGCGACCTCATGGTGGTCGCCAACTCCGATGACCTCGGGCTGCTCATCATCTTCGCTAAAAAAGGCTCGACCATCGAGTCGCAGCTGAGGTGGCTGTTCGGCTTCGAGGAGCCCGACCGCTCGGGCTATGCCGTATCAAAGGGCGAGCGCAACCGTATCGGTGCGGTGGCCTCGCGCATCCTCGGCATGATTGGTATCGAGACGCGCGCTCCCTTGAGCGCGGATATCTACTTGGACGATATGGTCAAGAGGTTTGGACATACGTTTCCGAAGGGCATCGACTTTACGGAGTACTCCATCTCAACCCTTGAAGGTCTCGACTGGGCGGATGACCCCGATCGAAGCCTGCTCGCGTGCTACGAGCGCGAGGAATTGCTGTTCAAGGTGTTTGAGCGCCATCTGCTTGAGAGAGACCTTGCGCCCTATTTGAACGGCCAGCTCGACGTCGACGGCATTCTGAAGACCACCATGTCGACCTTCCAGCGCAGGAAGTCCCGCGCGGGCACAGCGTTCGAGCACCAGCTTGAGTTCCTGTTCAAGGGTAGGGGAATCCGATACTCCGCACAGCCCTACACCGAGGGAAAGTCGAAGCCGGACTTCATTTTTCCGTCAATCGAGTGTTACCGGGATGAGGGGTTCCCCTCCTCGAGCCTTACGATGCTCGGTGCGAAGACGACCATCAAGGAGCGCTGGAGGCAGGTGCTCGAGGAGGCGAACCGCATCGAGCGTAAGCACCTTATCACGCTGGAGCCCGCCGTGAGCGTGGACTACACGAACGCCATGCGTGACAGCAAGCTCCAGCTCGTCATCCCCTCCCAGCTTTTCCCCACCTACACGCCTTCACAGCAAGAATGGCTCATGGATGTGGGAGGCTTCTGCGAGATGGTCGAGGAGAGGCAACGGGTACTTGACTAGGCCGGGACAATAAGAGCGTTGAGGCGGCGCGCAAGCGCATGACCATCCTGAAGGGCTCCGAAAAGATTGTGGCATCGCTCAATCAGTTCGGCGTTGTCCGGCGCGTGAGGCGGGGGCACTACGTGATTGCAGAGCCCATCGAACTGAATGACGAGCTTACGCGGTTTTTGGTCTTTGCCGACATGCTGGTAAACCGGTCGAGTTACCGGACGTTCCTGGAACTGCAGGACGTGGCCGAGTTGTTTCCGTTCGCGTGCCGTGTGAGCAAGGAGGGACTTGTGGCTGACGAGCGGTTCGAGGTGAACAACTTCGGCGGGGAGTTCTCGGTGGGGGTACGGGAGTAGGAGAGTACAGGTCACTCCTACGACGCAACACCTTTGCCACGCGTGAAAAGCATATCGTCAATCGAAAGCTGCAGGATTTGCAGTTTACCCTGCTCCTCGGCTGGTATCAGCGACGAATCGAGCTTCTCCTTAAGGACTGCGACTATGTACTGGCAGTTGATTGTGCTGGCGCGTGCGATTATGTCACGCAACACCTTACCCTCGATGTTTTCAAGGACGTCATGCACTATGAAGCGCGGAGTCTTGATGCCCTTTGATTCTGCAAACTGCTGATACGCTAAATCAAATGCGGCGATGAGTGACTTGCGTGTGCCCGTGCTGGAGCCAGCGGTATCACGTATTGCAACGGGGAACTTGTTCGACTCTTCATAGTAAACGAGCAGCGGCGATTCGTTGTTGAACTCCCTGGCAAGCGGAGTGAAGAATGCGTTAAACGCAAGCATCATTGCAGCAAAATCGTTGGATTGCGGCTCGTCGCCATCATCAGACGAGCCAAGCGATGCGATTTTTCCCTCAATGCTGGTCTGTTCTACCTCAAAGCTGTTGAGCGTATCTATTACTTCTCGGCATTTGCCGATACTGCTCGAAAGCTCAACTAGGCGTGCCTGAAGCGACTCGTACTCATCGATGAGGTCTTGCTCCACCAATGACATGAATTGGCTGTTCTGCGATGACAGTTGGCTGATTTCACGTTGCACAGATGCACGCTCGGCCTTCAGTTTTTCTGCCACACTCGCGAAATAGGCAATCTTGTTGTCGCAGAGCTGGTTGTTGAATGCGACCATCTCTTCGAAAGTTGCATTCACCATCGGGATCATCGAACAGACTTCCTCGAAAAACCGTCTGCTCAAATTAACGTCGGCTTGTCTACCGCGCTCTTGCATAGCAGTCTGCAGGGCCTCTTCATTTCGTTGCAGCCTGTAGTCTATGTCTGAGAGTTGCAGTGTCAGAGATGCGTATCGGGTGCGTGTAGCCGCGATTTCATCGCGGTTGGCCCTGTAGACATCGGCGTCGATGATGCTGTTGAGCTTGCACTGGACTTCTTCATGCTCGGCTTCGAGCCCTGCAAGTATCTGCTGCTGCTCGCTGACCGTATCGACGTTCTGGACTTTCTTATAGCGTTTGATGGACTCACGCGTCTTGTTCAAGTCCTTGTTGAGGTCGTCACGCTTTTTGTCGAGCGCCGGATCTGAGATGCCGAACAGAGCGTTGTAGACACTCCGGTAGATGGATGTGCTGCCGCTGGGAACGGTTTTGAGGAAGGAATTATCATCCCCGCCTACGGACACGCGGACAAATGAATTGATCAATTGGCGAAACGTGGGCACATTCGCTTCGTTCCCGAAAAGCAAGACATTGAGTCGTTGCTGGTAAGCTTTCTGCCCCATCTTTTCGCCGTCTATGTAGTACCTTCCATTCGGGAAGAGGTCGATTGTGAGAATCACGTCATCGCCATCGGGAAAATCCGATGTCAGTGTCATGTCGACGGCGATCTTGTTTGTGACGATGAAATCGCGTAGCTCCTCGGTCACCGTGCCCGTGTCGGCGTCTGTGTAAATGAGCTTCCTGTCCTTGGCGCCCATTGCGATATCAATGAGCTTGAGGAAGGTTGTTTTTCCAACGCGATTGTGCGATTCGGAGTCCTCGGTATCGACGATGAGGTTGGCACCCTTGTGGAATAAGACCTCGCGAACTATTTCGTCAGTTGTTGTCTTGCGAATTCTAAGCGACTTGATGAACATGTAGCCCTCCCTTCTCGTCTATTGACACGCGTCCGAGGAGGAAGAGAAAGTCCAAAGCCATGACAAAGAAGTCGTAGCTCACTTCTTTCTTGACCAGAGTGTTCGCCGTTACCTCATAGAGTTGACCGACGTCCAAGCCTGGGTTCTGGTCGATGTAGCCATCCAAGGCGGCAGCGATGTAATAGACCGTGCTCGTCGGCTCATTATTGCGATCAAGCAGCAGCATCGTCATCACCTGGCCTCAGAAGGACTCTGCATTTTGCCACGGCAACGGCAATCAACGCAACGCAGAACTGGTTGATGATTTCTTCGGGGACCTCGTCAGCCTGAAAGCCTGCGTCATTCACAATCATGTTATAGATCTCGTTCTCGATGAGCTTGAGCTGTGCATCGCCGTTTCCTACGCACAGCTTGCCGTCATCGCGAACGTCTGCCACATTGACAAACATCTTGTTCAGCCTTTGGATGATGGCTTCGCTGTCGGGGAATTCCTTGATCACGCTGTCGAGACGAGCGTAGTTCTCAGAATACTCGTTGATGATGTTTAGGTAACGCGGTGCGTGGTTGTAAATCAGCTTCTTCTCTATAGGAGGCGGAGGCGTAAGGGGGAAATCTTCGCCCGTTGGCTCAGTCGACGAAATCATGATTTGCAGGAGTTTATACATGAGCGTCTTTGTAAGCGGCCGGTGCGGGCCAGACGAGACGGGCTGGTAGATGTTTATGTCATGTGAGTCATAGCTATTGGAGTCGCCGGTTATGTTCGTGGCGACCTTTCCAATTGCGCTCTGGCTTGTCTGCGTTGGCTTATCGCGAAGCATGGATGTTCGCCGAGTTGTTGCTGCCTACGACGTTTGTGGCAACTTTACCTGTAGCGGTCTGCGAGTTGTCGCTTAGACTCTTTTTGATTGACTTGATCTCTTGCTTGTTTTGGAGCGAGATGACGGCGGCGGCGATGGATGCGATAGACGCGATAATTCCAAGGATAAGGTTCACAGTCTCCATCTTGCCTCCCAAATGTTAAGTCCAATATTCTAGACCATTATCGAGCGTTCGCTCGTTGCGTTGCCTCTAATTCTTGCTAATGGTCACAAACTGCCGAACGGACTGGATGACCTCACTTTGTGACCGACCTTTAGCCTATTTGCATGGTTAAGGGACGGTTCGTTTGTGCTGGCCTATGTCAATCGAAAGGCAGGCCGACATGGACGGAGACGACCATAGCATCGACGACGAGGAAGAGGTCGCAGCGCAGGCGGGCGGCCAAGAAGGGGTCGCGCAGGCGGAAGAGCCGCAGGCAGTGGACTCGGAGAGGGGCTACCAGGCGCTTCTCGCCAAGCAGGAGGCTCGCATCAAGGAGCTTGAGGGGCAAGTGGCCGAGGCTGCCAAGAGCGCCGAGGTGGCGGACGCCCTGCGCGGCGAAATCCAGCAGGTGAAGGCCAGGCGGCCGATGAGCGCATCGCCTTCGCGGCAGACATGGCGACGTTCGCAACCATGAACCTGACCCACCTCTTCTACTCATGCATGGCGCTGGAGGTGGTCTCCGGTTTGGGCAACCTCGCAGGTGTCAAGTCGTGCGGTTCGCGTTCGCTTCGCGCTCGTCGCCCGCCGAGCTGGACTTCCGAGGCTTCGACCCGTCTGCGCTCACCGACCTGACCTACTGCTTCTCGGGGTGCTCGTCGCTGGTGACGATCTACGCCGACGCCACCTGGGCGCTGCCTTCGAGCGGGGTTTCGGACTCGCAGTGCTTCTATAACTGCTACAAGCTGACGGGCGGCAACGGAACCACGTATGCAAGCAGCAGGACGGTTTATACCCACTTCCGTATCGATACGACGGCTACGCCTGGTTACCTGACTGTCTCTGCTTGACATGCTCTTTGGCTACGGTATTTGCGTCAGTCTGGGTAATATCCGAGAACATTTCATCAACGATGCGGACATGGCATTCATAAGCTGCATACCTGCTGGACCTCACCGCATTTTCCGCTTCCTGCAGGCGTGTTGCAGCATCCCTGAATCGGGATTTTGCCGCCATTTGCCCCATGATGGAGTCTGGGTGGTTGTCACTGAGTACGTCTGCGTCTCTCAGTTCTATTTCCGCACTTGCAATGCGTTCCATAAGCAGATTGTATTGGGCATCGCCGACCTCAGACAGGCAGAGCACAAGGTCTTTAAACGCTGCTGCGGTCAGCATTCGATTGAGCACTGCCCTGCAAGCTTCTGGCTCGGCATTCGCCTTCGCGACCATATCATTCACGAGGTATTTTTCCCATTCCTCATGGTCTCCGCCGTTGCCGCCAGACTGTTCCGGAAGCCACTCCGCACTAACTTTTCTCGTCATACGCTCGATGGACAGAACAGCCTCGCCGCTGAGACCAAGGAAGTCAGCAATATCTTGGAGCTCGTACGTATCACAATCGGTCTCCCCGATGAGAAAACCTACTGGCTTTCCGAATATGTCAGCCAGATCTACGAGGTCATCCCATTGAGGAAACTGATCTCCTTTTCGAAATCGGCTGATCTTTCTCGCAATCGCCTTGCGGCCGTTCTCCCTTTCCACTGCATAGCGGTCATCGGCTAGCGAGGCATCATCGGCACCGTTACGCTTTTGATAGAGCAGACGCGCAAGGCCGATATTGCTAATGCCTCTGCGCCCCTTTTCTATTTCATAGCTTTCCATCAAACCGCTGAGTCTCTTTGGAAAAATGTCCTTAGGGCGATCTTTGCGGACGTACATTGTCTTAATCATTCCTCATTAACAACAGATAAGACAATTATAGGACATATACCGTCTTATTTACCGATGGCATGATAGCACTGTCGAAAGTGAGCACCCCAGTGGAAGCGGTGCTGAAGTGAAAGAAAGTGAGGAAAAGGCAATGACGACTTGGGACTATGCGCAATTGTCGCATCTGGCGAAAGAGCTCGGTGGGCCTCAGGCGCTGATCAGCAATATCAGAGCGGGCGGGATTTCCGTTGGAAGAATCCAGGGTGGAGTAATCGGTTCTGTAGCCACGCTAGTCGCAGGTGGAATCGGACTGTATGCCTACGACAAGCACCAGAGGAAGATCGCTCTTGCTGAACAGAGTGCAACCATTCTCAAGGCGAACATCGAAGTATACGAAGAGGCACATTCGTCAACAGAAGTTGATGAGGCTACGAGAGAGACGCAACATAGTGAGGAGGAAACGGTAACTGAATCCAGTGGCGGCGAAGAGGCCTAGCCACCAGATTCATTAGACAGCCACTACCACGAGGAGCCCCGGTATGTACCAGGGCTCCAATTCGTTCTTATACCTTGCAGCGGATACTTAGATCTCTCGGGACTTGCAGTAGAGCGGGTCGCCCTCTCCGACCAGCACATCCCACCGCCATTGCGGGGTCTCGGTGCCGGACTGGCAGAGCGCATCGAGGGGCATGACTTTTTGCTCGGGCGAGCAGGGGCAAAGGTCTGCCTTGATGTGGGCCATGTCTTCGGCCTGGCCGGCGAGCTTTTTTATCCGGGGACCATGCTTTCGGCACGCGATCCCCCATCCTCAACCTCCCAAATCAAAAACTCAATCTGTAACACCTAGACTCGATTTGAGCAGATATCTGTTACAGATTGAGACGTTTCGGCAGAGTGATTCCCGTTTGTCTTGATTTGTAACAGGTAGAGGCAAAAAACTCGACTTGATGTTACAGATTTAGACAAACGGCTGCTGACCCGCGCGAAAACAAAAAGGCCGCATGCGAACCCGCGGAGGGATTCGTATGCGGCCGACGGGCGGCATGCGGCGGAAACTAGGCCATAAGCAGGCCGGTCTCCGCGACGTTCTTGTACCAGTACGCGCTCGCCTTGGGGTAGCGCTTCTGGGTCTCGAAGTCGATGTAGAACAGGCCATAGCGCTTGTTGTAGCCGTTGGTCCAGGAGAACTGGTCCTGCAGCGACCACACAAAGTAGCCGTCGACGTTCACGCCGCCGTCGATTGCCTTGAGGATCCATGCGAGATGCTGACGCATGTAGTCGATGCGAGGGGCGTCGTCGATAAAGCCGTCCTCGAAGTCGTCCTTATAGCCCATGCCGTTCTCGGTGATGTAGATCTTCTTGTAGTTGGGGTAATCGTTCTTAATTCGCAGCAGCAGATCGTACAGGCCCTCGGGATAGATGATCCAGTCCCAATCGGTGGTGGGTACGCCTTCGCGCACGCATGACTCGCCCACGCCCTTGAGGAACCAGCGCGAGGAGCCCTTGTCGCCGGTGCCATTGTGGTTGATGTCGTTTTCGCCTTCGGCGGCACGCAGGAACTGGCACTTGTAGGTGTTGACGCCCAGGCAATCGTTGTAGGGGAGCGCGGCGGTCAGCGCGGCGATGTCCTCGCCGCGGACGTCGAGCTCGCCGCCGGCGATATGGGCCAGCTTGGTCGCAGCCTCCATGGTGTCGGCTGCATAGTGGCCGCGGAAGGTGGCGTCGAGCACCCAGCGGTTGTTGATGACGTCGGCCATGCGAGCTGCCTCGCAGTCGGCGGCGTTGTTGGGGTCGAGGGGATACTTGGGCTCCAGGTTCTGGACAATGCCGATCTCGCCCTCAAAGCCGCCCTCATGGAAGGCGACGACGGCCTTGGCGTGGGCCACCATCATGTTGTGCATGAGCTGGAAAGCCTTGTCCAGGCGATACTTCTCGCCGTGCGGCCAGTTGCCGACAATAAAGCTGCCCTCGGCGGTCGCGGGAATCTCGTTAAACGTGAACCAGTGCTTGACCTCGGTGAACTCGGCAAAGCAGAACTTGGCGTACTCGACAAAGGCGTCGATCGTCGTGCGCGTCAGGAAACCCTCGCCGCCATCCTGATAAAAGGCCTCGGGCGTATCAAAGTGATCGAGCGTGACATAGGGGATAACGCCGGCTTTGTTGCAGGTAGCAAAGAGCTCATGATAGAAGGCAACGCCCTCGGGGTTAATCTCACCAGTGCCGTTGGGGAAGATGCGGCTCCAAGCGATGGAGACGCGGATACCGTTGATGCCAAAACGCTGGCACAGGTCGATATCGACCGGGTATTTGTTGTAGAAATCGCTTGCGGGATCGGGGGAGAAGCGACCTTGGGCTGCCAGGAAATCGTCCCAGGGCACTTTGCCCTTGCCGTGTGTACGGGTCTCGCCCTCAACCTGGTAAGCGGCGGTGGCGCCGCCAAACACAAAGCCGTCGGGGAACTGTATGGGGTTGGTCATGAGTCATCCTTTCTGTGGGATTCGAATAGGGAGAGGTGCCCGAACTGGGGATCCGGGCACCAACAGAGGGAGGAACCTAGTCGAGGTTCTCGCGGAGCCACTTGATGGCGCCAGCGGGGTCACGAGTAAGGTCGATATATTCCTTACCGCGCGGGGCGAGCAGCTTAATGCCCAGACGATCGGTGTCGGCCTTCATGTCGTTGTAGTAGCTACGAACCTGCGGGGCGAGCACGATAACGTCGTACTGATCCATGATGGCAGTGTGCTGACCATAGGCGCCTGCGGAGGAAGCGATGTTCTCTCCGGTCTGCGCAGCACCTTCCTTGATGGCGTTGGCGAGCATGGCAGAGGTGCCGGCACCGGCGCACAGGACGAGGACCTTCAGACCGTCGACGTCCTTCTTAGCGGATGCGTCGGCGGCGGGCTCGGGCTGATCGGCGACAGGCTTGCTGTCGGCGGCAGCGGCGGTCGGCTCGACGGAAGCGGTAGTCTGCTCGACAGCGGGCGCAGAGGCGCTGGCGGCGATGGAAGCAGCACCATCGGACTCGAGACCCAGCTCGGCGGCGCGCTCGGCCTCCTGGTCGCAGAGCAGCTTATCGTATGCCTTCAAGAACGGCAGGTAGATGATGGCGTCCAGCAAGATGATGATCGCGACAAATACCAGGGCGATAAGCTGGAAGTTCGTGGTGATGAAGATGCCGATGGGGGCAGGGGTAGCCCAAGGCACCACGAAGGAGAAGCCGTTCATGCCCACGTTGTCGATAAAGAACTTGGCAACACTCACGTTGACGCAGCCGGCGGCAACAAAGGGGATGAGCATGTAGGGGTTAAGGATCATCGGCGCGCCAAAGAGCAGCGGCTCGTTGACAGCAAAGGCAACAGGAACAATCGAGGCCTTACCGACGGCTTTGAGCTGCTTGGACTTCATAAAGAGAATCAGCAGAAGCGGCACGATGAACGTGGCGCCGGTGCCGCCGAACTCACCCACGAGCGACATGTTAAAGGTGAGGGAGTGGGCGGGGTGGCCACCGGCCAACAGAACCTGCAGGTTCTCGGCCTGGTTGGCAAGACGGATGGGGTCGATGCCCGGCTGGACGATCGAGGGGCCGTGGACGCCGATGAACCAGAAGAACGCGGTGGCTGCCTGGATAAGGATAAGGCCAGGATAGGTTTCTGCAGCGGTAAAGAGCGGGGAGAGCAGTTTGATAAGCAGCTCGGAGAACGGAACGCCCATGAGGTTGCGCACGACGACATCGATGATGCCGCAGATGATGACGGCGCCGCCAAAGGGGATGATGTCGCGGAAGTTCTGAGCGATGGCGCCCGGAACCTCCTTGGGCAGCTTAATGGTCAGATCGCGCGAGACGCAGAATTTATAGACCCACACGGTAATGAACGCGGCGATATAGGCCGAGAACAGACCGCGCGTACCCATGCTGGTGCAATCGAAGACCGAAAGCTCGGAGCCGTTGAACTTGGTGCTGAACTGCGTAACAGCGAGCAGCAGCATGCTGCACTGGGCAGCAACCATAGTGGAGCCGTCGTTGAGCACCTTGCCGGCGGGCATGCGACGGTTCATGGAAGCCGTAAAGTTCTTGGCGGTGGTGCCGGCAACCATGATGCCCATGACGCCCATGGTGAAGTTGTACAGCTTGTTGCACCAGTCGATGAGCGGCTGGGGCAACGTGATTCCAACTACGCCGGGAAGGGTGGCGATCAGCAGAAAGATCGAAGAGGTAAGGACGATGGGCATGCACCCAAGGAATCCGTCTTTGATGGCCTGGAGGTAGATGTTTCTCGAGATCTTCTCGAAGAACGGTTGATGCTTTTCGAGCATCTTTACGATGGCGTCCATAGAGCTCCTTTGCTACTTGATGCGCGATGCATGTGGATGGAACTGGTCGTCGATGGATGGTCAGGACTGCCCGGAAACCTTCCTGCTTAAGGAAGGCATTGCGAAATGACAACGTTGTCATTTCGTTAATGACAACGTAAGACATTTTTGGAAGAGCAACAAGGATATACGGGTGAGCGGTCGATATTGTCCGGTAAACGGTTGATTTGTCAGTCGGGCAGGTAGTGTATGCTAGAACGCAAAAAGCAAGCGATGCAAAACCGACTGGAGAAGTAGTGGCAACGATGGACAAGAAAAATGTCTCAATGAACGATGTGGCGATTGCTGCGGGTGTTTCTCTCAAGACGGTTTCGCGTGTGATCAACGAGCCCGATAGCGTGCGAGAGTCGACACGCGATAAGGTTCATTCCGCAATGGAGGCGCTCGGGTTTCGAACCAACTTTGCCGCGCGTTCGCTCAAGTTGGGCCGTTACGGGTGCATTGGCGTGGTGCTGTTCCACTTGTCGGGCGGTGCCGTGGACATGATTGACGGTATCGCAGATGCCGCCGAAGAACGCGGCTTTGCGCTCACGATGATCAAAAAGCGGGCGGGGGAGAAGATGACCCTTGCCGAAGCGGCACGTAGGATGTCGCAGCTTCCCGTCGACGGCATGATTTTCAACCTGCGTCAGATGGTCGATGACTTTGATAGCTTTGAGGCGCCGAAAGACCTCAAGACGGTGATTATCACACCGATGGAGCATCCTACCTGCTCCACCGTCAGTGACGATCAAGAGGGCGGCGCTCGTATGGCGTGCGAGTACTTCTTGAATCGCGGGCACAAGAACGTGTACTTCGTCTCTGGTAAGAAAGAGTCGCTGTCGAGCCAGTGCCGTATGAAAGGTTGGCGTGCGGCACTCGAGACGCGTGGCATTGAGCCGCCCGAGCCTCTGCAAGGCGATTGGAATGCGGATAGTGGCTATGCTGCGGGCCTTGTGCTTGCCGATAAACCCGATTGCACGGCGGTCCTCGCGGCTAACGACTGCATGGCAAACGGCGTGATGATGGCTCTACGTGACAAAGGGCTCAGTGTGCCCGACGACGTGTCCGTGATCGGCTTCGACGATGAGCTCTACAAGACGATTCCCAACTCGATTCTGACGTCGGTGAAGTTTCGCCACCGCGAGCTGGGCATCCGTGCGCTTAACGAGGTCGTCGCAGGTCTGGAAGCCCCGAGCTCCAGAAGCCGTACGCTCGTCTCGGGTGTGTTGGTCGAGCGTTCCAGCGTAAAGGACTTGCGGGCGTAGACGCGCTCGGCCTGTTCGTCTAAATCTGTAACAGGTAGGGCCGAAAATCTCAGCTAGATGTTACAGATTTAGACAATTCGGCCAGGCTTATTCTGTTTGTCTCGATCTGTAACAGGTAGGGCCGAAAACCCCTGCTAGATGTTACAGATCGAGACAAACGAACGCGGCCCAGCCCGCCCAAAACCAAAAACGGCGGATACGACCAAGGATGCTGAGGCATCCACCGGGAAGGTCGTATCCGCCACACGGAAAGAGGTGCATGGACGCAGCGCCCATGCGATCGGGAATGGTAAGGTGCACGGCAGCGTGATGGTCACGGCGGCCGATGGCGTTAACTAGTCCAGACGACGGGTCTGCGCCACGTGCTTATACCAGTATGCGCTTGCCTTGGGCGTGCGCTTCTGGGTTTCAAAGTCAACGTAGAAGAAGCCATAACGCTTGTTGTATCCGTTGGTCCAGGAGAACTGATCCTGCAGGCTCCACAGGAAGTATCCGCCCACGTTGACACCCACCTCCATGGCCTTGAGCAGCCAGCGCAGGTGCTGCTCGATGTAGTCGATGCGCGGTTGGTCGTCCACAAAACCGTCCTTGTAGGGGTCCTTGTAGCCCATGCCGTTTTCAGTGATGAAGATCTGCTTGTAGTTGGGGTAGCGCTGCTTAATGTAGACGAGCAGATCGAACAGACCCTCGGGATAGATAATCCAGTCCCAGTCAGTGGTGGGGATGCCGGGCTTGTTCACGTGCTCGCCAATGCCCTTGACGCGCCAGCGGCCGGTGCCCTTCTCGCCCGTACCGTTGTGGTGCAGGTCGTTCTCGCCATCGTAAGCCTTCAAGAAACGGCACTGGTAGTTGTTAACGCCCAGGTAGTCGTTGTAGAGGGCGGCCTCGCGCATGATTTCCAGATCCTCGTCTAGGATCTCGATGGTACCGCCCGAGACGGCGGCCAGGCGGTTGGCGCACTCGAGGGTGTCGGGCGCGTAGTCGCCGCGGAAGGTGGCGTCGAGCAAGAACTGGTTTTGCAGCACGTGCTCGTTGTTGGCGGCTTTGATGTCGGCGGGGTCGTTCTCGTTGAGCGGATACTTAAACTCCAGCGACTGAATGACGCCGATCTTGCCCTTAAAACCGCCGTTGTGGAAGGCCAGTACTGCCTTGGCGTGGGCGAGCATCATGTTGTGCTCGCACTGGAAGGCCTCGGCCAGATGCGCCTTGACGCCACCGGGGAAGGTGCCCTCGATGTAGGTGTTGGAGGCATCGGCCCAGATCTCGTTAAAGGTGAACCAGTAGGTCACCTCGTCGGCGTACTCCTTAAAGCAGAAGGTGGCAAAGTCCACAAAGGCGTCGATGGTCTCGCGGTTGAGGAAGTCGCCCTTCTCAAAGAGGGGAAGCGGCGTATCGAAGTGATGCAGCGTGACAAACGGCTCAACGTGGTGCTTGTGGCACTCGGCGAAGAGATCGTGATAGAACTGCACGCCCTCGGGGTTGATTTCGCCGGTGCCGTTGGGGAAGATGCGGCTCCAGGCGATGGAGAGGCGAATGCCGTTGATGCCAAACTCCTCGCACAGTTCCAGATCGACGGGGTACTGGTTGTAGAAGTCCGAAGCGGGATCGGGGGAGAAACGGCCCTGGGCCTCCAAGAAGTCGTCCCAGGCAACCTTGCCCTTACCGTGAGTGCGGGTCTCGCCCTCTACTTGGTAGGCAGCAGTGGCGCCGCCAAAGACAAAGTCCTCGGGAAACTGCGCAGGCGGGTTGGTGACGCTAGCAGGGTTAACGGACATGATGATCCAATCGTCTAAATCGAAGGGCCAGCCGGTCTTGGATGGTCGGCTGGCCCTGGGCGTTACTTACTTCGAAAGTTGTTCGGAGACGAAGGCGAGAGATTTGTCGCCGTTCTGGGAGAGCTCGATGTACTGCTTGCCGCGGCAGGCGACGCACTTGTTGCCCACGCGTTCGCAGTCCTTCTGCAGGTCGGCCAGGTAGCTGGCGGCCTGCGGGGCCAGGACGACCAGGTCAAAGTCGGGGAGCATGTCCACGTGGTTGCCATAGGCCTCGGCAGCGGTCTCGAGGTTAATGCCGCGCTCCTTGGCAGCCTTGGCCAGTGCGTTGGCGAGCAGGCCCGAGGTACCGCCGCCCTGGCAGAGCACGAGCACGCGCTTGCCGTTGAGGTCGCTGGCGGTCGTTGCCTCGGCAGCGGGTGCTGCAGAAGCGGCGGGGGAGTCGGACTTCACGACCTCGGCAGCAGCGCCGGCGGCAACGCTCTTTGCGTCGGCCTTGCCCTGGAAGGCATCGTTGAGCTTGGCGGCCTTCTCGGCGTTCTTGGCGGCGAGCTCCTCCTGGGAGATCTCGGCCTCCTCGGCGCACTTCTGGGCGTCATAGGCACGGAAGAACGGGTAGTACAGAGCGAAGTCGACGACCAGGATAAGGGCGAGCATCACAAAGGCGAGCGGCTGGAAGCCCAGGCCCATGATGGTGCCGATGGGGCCGGGGACGGTCCAGGGCAGGGTGTACATAAAGCCGTTCATGCCCAAGAAGTCGATAAAGATCTTGAGGATCCAGATGTTGGCGATCGGGGCAAAGACAAACGGGACAAAGAAGACGGGGTTGAGCACGATGGGCGCGGCGAACAGCAGCGGCTCGTTGACGGCAAAGCAGACGGGGACGATGGCGGCCTTACCGACGGCGCGCATCTCCTGAGACTTGGCCAGGAAGCAGAACATAAAGACCAGGACGAGCGTGGCGCCGGTGCCGCCCATGCAGACGACGAAGTACTGGGCACCCTGGGTCAGGACAGCGGAAGCGTGCTGGCCGGCCTGGAACGCAGCCAGGTTGTCGGTCATGTTGGCAACGAGGGCGGCGGCGATGGCGGGCTCGACGATCGAGGGGCCGTGGACGCCCACGAACCAGAAGAGGCTCATAGCGCCGTAGATCACAGCGAGGCCGATGTAGCCGTCGGCAGCGGTGAACAGGGGCTGGAACACCTGGATGACGCCCTGGGCAAAGCAGAAGCCAAAAGCAGCGCGGAAGGCGATGTCAAAGACCCAAAAGACGGTGATGCAGACGGAGAAGGGGATGATGTCCTTAAAGGTCTGCGAGATGTTGGGCGGAACCTGCTCGGGCATCTTGACGGTGATGTTGCGCTTAATGAAGAACTTGTAGATGATGCCGGTCACAAACGCAGCGATGAAGGCAGTCAGCAGGCCCTTGGAACCAAGGTAGGTGGTGTTGAAGCCGCTGGCGGCGTCCGTGGCGATCGTGTCGCTCGAAAGGAGCAGGAAGCCGATGATGGCCGCGCACATGCACGAGATGAAGTTGATCTGGTTATTCTTGGGCAGGTCGCGGTTCTGCGCGTCGGCGAAGTGCTTGGCGGTGGTGGCGGCACAAGCGATGGCCAGGATGCCCATGGAGTAGTTGTAGCACTTCCACAGGGCGTTGTTGATGTCATCGGGCCAGTAGAAACCCCAGATGTTGGGGACCGAGGCTACCAGGCAGAAGATGGACGAGAAGATGATGATGGGGATGACGGAGATAAAGCCGTCGCGAATCGCCTTGAGGTACTTGTTGCGGGCGATCGCGTTGAAAAAGGGCTGGCCCTTTTCGATGATGGCGATGAGTTGCTCCATGCAATGCTCCTAAGAGTCGGTGGGTTAGCAACGATGGTAGCTTTTGACTTTCGGTTGCCAAAATGTTGACGTTGCCATTTTGCGACACAAAAAAAGACGCGAACCGGTGGTTCCTGTGCCTGCGAACCGTCGATTCCCTATGTGTAAACGTTTGAGCCGCCCGGTGGCTCTGTGTTTGCGCAATGGCAACGTTAACATTTGGGCGCCAAAAGCCGTTTGGGGAAGCAAAAATGTCGGTGAACGGTAGGTTTTGGGTGGTGAGCGTATGGTGGGGGAGGCGTTGGATATACTTGAAGGCGTTAAAAATGACTGCGTAGGGTGCCACTAATGGCATCGTCGACATAGAAAGATCGACCTATGGCCGCTGTTAAAAAATCGGTTTCCGTTAAGGACGTGGCGCGTCTCGCGGGCGTCTCGGAGCAGACGGTCTCGCGCACCGTGCACGATTCGCCCAGCGTGCGCCCCGAGACCAAGGAGCGCGTGCGTGCTGCTATGCGCGAGCTGGGGTATCGCCCCAATTTTGCCGGTCGATCGCTGCGCCGTGGCAAGTTTAAGACCGTCGGCGTCGCCATGTTCAACATCACCGGTACCGGCAACCTCGACCGTATGGAGGGCTTTGCCGCCGCGGCCGACAAACATGGCTATGCCATCACCCTCACTAAAGTAGACGGGCATCCGTATACCCTCGAGGGCGCATCGTCGCGCATGAGCGCACTGCCGGTGGACGGTATGGTTGTGATCATGAATCGCATGCCGGCGGACTTTGGCACTTTTGAGCCGCTGCCCGGCATGCAGACTGTGCTCGTTACGATGTTGGAGCACCCGCTCTGTTCTACGGTCGATAACGACCAGTTCGATTGCTCGCGCCAGGTGGTCGAGTACTTGCTGGGGCGGGGGCACAAAACCGTGCACTTTATCTCGTGTCCCGAGCGCTCGCTTTCGGGCATGCGGCGCGAGGAAGGCTGGCGCGAGACATTGCGCGCGCATGGCATTGAGCCACCGCAGCTCGTGCGCGGTGACTGGACGGCGCAGAGTGGATATGCTGCCGGCCAGGTGCTTGCGGATGATCCGACCTGCACGGCCATTTATGCCTCCAACGACGCCATGGCCTACGGCTGCATCCGCGGGCTGGAGTCGCGCGGGAAGTGCGTGCCCCAGGACGTGAGCGTGGTGGGTGTTGACGATAGTCTGGGCGATATCGTGCCCGATCGTCGCCTGACCACGGTGCGCTTTGACAACAAGCGCGTCGGCATGTGGGCGGTCGACAAGATTGCCGGCGCCGAGGGCGTTGAACCCGGTGTGGAGCACATGCTGTTTCCGGGCGTGCTCGTCGAGGGCGATACGGTACGCGATTGGCGCTAGGGCGCGGGTCTGTTTGGGTTGCCGCTAATTGTGTTCGATATTGTTCAGATTGGTTTAAAAACCGTTCACGGACGAAAAGTAACCGTTCATAGCTCGAAATTACGTTTTGCGCTGTTCTTTTTTGTTTGAATGTTATTGTTTCTGTCATACACAACGCAGCGCGTATGCCCGGACGCGATGCTCTCCATTGGTTCATATGTGAAAGGAACGCAACATGGCAACCAAAGAAGAAATCTCGATGGTTGGATTCGAGATTGTCGCATACGCAGGTGACGCCCAGACCGATCTGCTTGCAGCGCTCGATGCTGCTCGCGAGGGTGACTTTGAGAAGGCCGAGCAGCTGCACAAGGATGCCAGCGATGCGCTCATCGGTGCCCACGACACGCAGACCAAGCTGCTTTCGCAGGAGGCCGGCGGTGGCGAGATGGAGATGACCTTCATCATGGCTCACGCTCAGGACACTCTCATGACCACTATGATCCTGGAGAAGCAGACCCGCTTTACCATCGATGCCTACAAGCGCATCGCTGCGCTCGAGGCCAAGCTCGCCTAACGAGTCCTCACAACCAAGCCCCTTCCAAAAGCCCTGCCGCGACAGGGCTTTTTCTGTCCTCCTCCAAGTTGCGGTGAAATAGGGACTGAATAGGGGCCGGCGGGCTCAAAACAATCCCTATTCCACCGCAACTCATCCCGAGATAGTCATTGGGGACAGTCTTGGTGCGCTCCGTTCGTCCTCCCGTTCGATTTTTGCTCGGTGGGTATACTTCCTTTCGCATTAAGCCCCGGACTGAGGAGGTATCCAAATGCCGGATAACGGGTCAATACAAAAAAGAGACGCGCATGAGATGGCTCATGGGCGTCCTGTCCAGATAACCGAGCACGCGACGGTAACCGAGCTGCAGCCCAGCCTGTCCGATGTCGTGTGCGCAAACAAAAAGCTGCAGATTGGCTTTATCGTTGTGCTCGTGGTGCTAGCGCTGCTGTCGGGCTTTGTAGCTCGTCCGCATTTTGCCGATACCAAAACTTGGGACTCCACCATCGAGGTCATCGACCAAAAGAAGGGCAACGTTTTGGCGCTCACGGCTTCATGCGTTGCTCTATCTGCGGGTATTACGGCGCTGCCGGGTGATACGGGAACGCCGGTTGCCGAGCAGCTCGCACAGCTTTCGGGTAACCTTGGTATTGTGCTTGCCGTGCTCTACCTAGAGAAATACCTGCTAACCATTTTGTGGTCGGTTGGCCTGGGCATCTTAATCCCGTTTGCGTTGGTGCTCTTTGCGGTGTCGCTCGGCATTCACGGGCGCTGGAGCACGAGCACTGTCCTGCGCCGTGTGGCGACGCGCGTGCTGGTGGTTGCCGTGATCGGCATGGCGCTCGTGCCCGCGAGCGTATGGGTGTCGCAGAAGGTCGATGAAACGTATCGCGTAAGTATTGAGCAAGCTGAGCAAAAGGCGAGCGATGCCGCAAAGACGGCTGATGCCACGGACAAGTCAGCCGAGACCAGCTCAAAATCGAACAAGAAAAAATCCGAGGCCAAGGAGTCCAAAAACGTGCTCGAGCAGTTGACTGACGGGGCCTCGAGCCTTGTTACGTCGGTGACCAGCGGCGCCAAGCAGATGACCGATGAGATCGTGCATCAGGTGACCGATCTGATCGAAGGCGTCATCGTGATGATCGTGACCTCGTGTGTGATTCCTCTACTGGTGCTCGTGGCGTTCCTATGGCTAGGACACGTGCTGCTGGGGATCGATATCTCCGGTCCCGCGAACTATCTGACGGGTCGTTTCTTGAGCGCTCCGTCCAGACATGCCAAGAAGAGCGGGCAGTCTGAGTAGGCGGCAAAGCGATCTTTGGAAGATCAACCGTAAGAAGGGCGGCCGAGACACGTTCTCGGTCGCCCTTTTGTTTGTTGAACACGTGGGCGCTACGTCCGCGCCCGGTCCAAACGGTCAGCAATCATCCGTGAATGGTGTTTGTTCAAAAAAGAACAAAGATAAACAAATTATTGTTGCAGTCGGTGTTCGAATGTGTTCAAATAAACACGAACAGTGAAGAACCGCACATTCAGATGCCCGGACCTGAACGCGATTCAACACTTCCAAACAGAAACTACGCACCTGCGTATCTCTCAAGGAGGATGTCATGAGGGTTGTAATCGCTTCCGATGCCGACGGTATGTCGATGAAGGAGTCCATCAAGGAGATGCTCATCGCCGACGGTCACGAGGTCGTCGACTATTCCGAGACCCCTGCCGCGGACTTTGTCGATTCCGCGACCGCCGTTGCCAAGGACCTGCTGGAGCACAAGGATTCCCAGGGCTTTGCATTCGATAAGTACGGCGTCGGCTCCTATATGGCCGCCGTCAAGATCAAGGGCATGGTCGTCGCCAACATTTCCGACGAGCGTTCCGCTTACATGACCCGCGAGCACAACGGCTCGCGCATGGTCACCATGGGCCCGGGCGTTGTGGGCACCGAGGTCGCCAAGAAGATCGCCCGCGAGTTCCTGCGTGCACAGTACGCCGGCGGCCGTCACCAGATCCGTGTCGACATGCTCAACAAGATGGCCTAACGAGAGCCACCGAGAACTCGAACTTCTACCTCAACTTGTGAATTCAGACGAAAGGACGTTCTGATGAAGAAGACCATCGCAATCGGTTGCGACCATATCGTTACGGACGAGAAGATCTATCTGGCCGACCGCCTGGAGCAGGCTGGCTACAAGGTGCTCGACTGCGGCACCTACAGCCATACCCGTACGCACTATCCCATCTATGGCAAGGCCGTGGGCGAGGCTGTTGCCAGCGGCAAGGCCGACTTTGGCGTGGCCCTGTGCGGCACCGGCATCGGCATCACCAACGCCGTCAACAAGGTTCCCGGCGCCCGCTGCGCCCTGGTTCGCGACATGACCTCTGCCCTGTATGCCCGTCGCGAGCTCAACGCCAACATCGTGGGCTTTGGCGGCAAGATCACCGGCGAGTTCCTGATGGCCGACATCATGCTTGCCTTCCTGGAGGAGCCCTACGAGAAGACCCCCGAGCACGATGCCCTGATTGCCAAGATCGATGCCTGCAATAAGGCCGACGCCGAGGCTCAGGCTGACCCGCACTTCTTTGACGAGTTCCTCGAGAAGTGGGACCGCGGCGAATACCACGATTAAGGGGTTCCGGCGTAATTAACTAGTCCGTTGACGGCTCGCGTTTCTGTGAGGGGGCGCGGGCCGGTTTTCTATCAGCCCAATTGGCTTGGCGGGCTTGGCGTGCATTGTTCTTTTGCGTGCGGCGCTGCCTCATTACCTTTGTGCTAAAGGCACGGCGTTCGCAATGGATCGTGCAAGATGATATGTGAAGGAGAAGATTCCCATGGAGTTTGTTCTTGATAACGGTTCTATTCGTGTGGCACTGAGCACGGCTGGCGGATCGTTCACTTCGATTAAAGCCAACGGCCGTGAGTACCTGTGGCAGGGCGACCCGGCGGTGTGGTCGGGCCAGGCACCCATTTGTTTCCCGATCTGCGGCGGCCTTCGTGACGGTCGCGCAATGACCATGGGCGGCCGCGAGGTCAAGCTCGCCCGCCACGGCTTTGCTCGCAAGCAGGAGTGGAAGCTCGAGGAGCAGAGCGACAACATGGTTGTGCTGAGCTTAAGCTCTGCCGACCATGCCGAGTTGCTCGAGCAGTACCCGTATCCGTTTAAGATCGTTGCTCGTTACACGATCGATGCGGAGAAGGTGGCCGTGTCGTACGAGGTGACCAATGAGGGCACCGAGGACATGCCGTTCTTTGTGGGCGGTCACCCTGGCTTTAAGTGCCCGCTTGACGAGGGCGAGTCCTACGACGACTACGAGCTCCGTTTTGAGCAGCGCGAGGCCGCCGAGCTCTGTACTGCCGTTCCCTCGACGGGCCTGATTGATGTTGAGCATCGCAGCAAGAACCCCATGATCGGCCAGAACCTGCCGCTTACCCATGAACTCTTTGACTTCGCGGAGACCATCTTCGACGTGCTCGAGAGCCGCGTGGTTACGCTTACCAAGAAAACCGAGGACAAGGGCGTGCGCCTGACGTTCCCCGATATGCCATACCTGATTGTGTGGAGCAAGCCCGAGGGCGACTTTGTGGCCGTGGAACCGTGGGGCGGCCTGTCCACCTGCTCCGACGAGGACGATATTCTGGAGCACAAGCGCGGCTGCCTGGTGGCCAAGCCGGGAGAGACCGTCACCCGCGGCTTTGAGATCGAGATCCTTTAACGAGCTATCGTATGTTTGGGGCGGGTTATGCCGCCCCGGAACAGGAGTTCAACATGATTCTGACCGTTACCATGAACCCGTCGATTGATACGCGCTATCAGCTCGACAAGCTGATCATCGACGATGTTAACCGTGTGACACCCGAAAAGACCGCTGGCGGCAAGGGCCTCAACGTGAGTCGCGTGCTGCTGCAGCTGGGTGACGACGTGCTCGCGACCGGCCTGCTCGGCGGCCACATGGGTGCCTATATGGCCGAGCTTATGGATGCCGACGGCGTCAAGAACGACTTTGTGCCTATTGCTGGTGAGACGCGCATCTGCCTGAATATCCTGCACGAGGGTAATCAGACCGAGCTGCTGGAGAGCGGCCCGCAGATCGCCCCGGCCGAGCTCGAGGCCTTTACGGCCAAGTTTGCCGAGCTTGCAGCGAAGGCGGACGTCGTGACGCTTTCGGGCTCGCTGCCGCGTGGCGTCGATGCCGGCTACTATGCCGAGCTCGTCAAGATCGCCGAGGAGGCGGGCGCCAAGGTGCTGCTCGATACCTCGGGTGCATCGCTGGAGGCCGCGCTGGAGTCCGACGCTAAGCCTGAGCTCGTAAAGCCCAACCTGACCGAGATTAACGGCCTGCTGGGTACGTCCTTTACGACCGATGATGTCGATGCCCTGCGCGAGGCGCTTGCCGCCGATGACCGTTTTGCCGGTATTCCCTGGGTTGTCGTTTCGATGGGCGCTGCCGGTTCGGTGGGCTTCCATGAGGGTCGCGCGTTCCGCGCCAAGACGCCTGCGATTGCGGCTGTGAACGCGACGGGTTCCGGTGACTCGACCATCGCCGGCTTTGCACATGCCATTGCTGCTGGCGTCGACGACGTCACGGTGCTCAAGACCGCCAATACCTGCGGCAAGCTCAACGCCATGGATCCCAAGACCGGCCACCTGGTCATGGACCGCTGGGATGAGATCTTCAACAACGTTGAAGTAACGGAGCTTTAAAGTTACGGCGTTTTACCAAACGCCGTAACTGGCCGACGCTGCGCGGGCCGCATTTGGACAATCTGACGTTCAACTT
>URTD01000002.1 GCA_900550735.1 uncultured Collinsella sp. | reverse complement strand
AAATAACCAAAGGCCCGCCAAACATGTGGCGGGCCATCATTGTTCACGTTGAGTTGTACCCCAATATGCGGGCACAAGTGTATGAGAACGCAATCTTTTAGGAAGGCTTAAGTTCTGCTGCAGATTCGAGAGGAACCCGCACCCGCGTCAAAACCACCACAAAGGTGCCTGTCCCCTTTGTGGTGGAAAGCTAGTCCTTAAACAGATAGCCCACGCCGCGGACGGTGGTGATATGTGCCGCAATCTGCGGGCCCACCTTAGAGCGGATGCGTCGGATGTGCACGTCGACGGTGCGCGTGCCGCCGCAGTACTCAAAGCCCCACACGCGGTGCAGCAGCACTTCGCGGCTGTAGGCGCGGTTGGGATGCGTCGCCAAAAAGCTCAGCAGCGAGTACTCCATCAGCGTCAGGTCGATAGGCTCGTTATCGAGCGTTACCTGGTAGGTAGCCAGGTTAATCTCGAGGTTATCGATGTTGAGTACATCGTCGGCGGTGACGGTCTCCTCCTCGCCCATCAGGCGCTGCGCGCGAGCCTTGAGCTCGTTGGGTGTCGCCGTGGGGCATACAAAGTCGGCATGCGCGTGATTGGGCAGGCGCAAGGTACCGAGCGCCTCGTCGTCGACGATCACCAGCATGGGGACGCCGCCGCGGTCGTCAAGCCACTTGGCAATCTGATCGATGCGGTCGCTGCGGATTCCATCGGAATCGAGGATCAGCAGGTCAAAGTCGTGCGCCGCAGTCGGCGAATCGGGGGTGGCCAGGCTCACCTCGACACCCAGGGTGGTCGTCAAGCTGCGGGCAAACTCGTGGAAGCGCGTCGTGCGCGCCATGAACAGGGCACTCTTTTCGGACATATCGGCCTCCAAAAAAATGAGCTCAATCGTACTGAAACAAGCCAGCGCGATTAGGAGTTCGCCAGGTAGTGCTTAATCTCCCACTCGGTGATCGTTGACTCGAACTTATGCCACTCGTCGCGCTTCTTTTTGAGAAAGAAGCTGTGGATGTGCTCGCCGAGGGCATCCTTCATAAACTGCGAGTCCTCAAACACGTCGAGCGCCTCTTTGAGCGAGCGCGGCAGCGGCGTGTAGCCGGCCTCGAGCATCTGACGGTCGGTAAGCTTGAGCGTCTCGGCCGTTGCCTCGGGCGGGAGTTCCAGCTTGCGCTCGATGCCGTCCAGACCAGCCGCCAGCGTGACGGCGTTGACCAGGTACGGGTTGGCCATGGGGTCGGGGCTACGAAGCTCGATGCGCGTGGACAGCTGCTTGCCGGGCTTGTAGACCGGAATGCGGACCATGCTCGCGCGGTTGCGCAGGCCCCACGTGGCGTACTGCGGCACGGAGTCGCCGCCCGTGGTGATGCGCTTGTACGAGTTGACCGTGGGGTTGGTGATGGCGCTAATCTCGCGGGCATGCGCCAGGATGCCGGCCATGTAGTGCTTGGCGATATCGGAGAGGTGGTACTTCTCGTCGTCCTCGCCCCAAAAGACGTTGTTGCCGTCGTGGTCGAATAGCGACTGGCACAGGAACATAGCGCTGCCGTCCTCGCCCGCCAACGGCTTGGGCATAAAGGAGGCGTGGCAACCGCTCTCGTAGGCCTGCTGCTTAATGATTAGTTTGGCCGTGGTGATGGCGTCGGACATGCTCAGGGCCTCGGCGTGGCGCAGGCTCATGCCGTGCTGCGAGCGGCCGGCAGCGTGGAAGGTGTACTCCACGGGCACGGACATCTTCTCGAGCGTGAGAACCGTGTTGCGGCGCAGGTCGCGGGCGGCATCGCTCACCGAAAGATCGAAGTAGCCCACGTTGTCGAGCGGCTCGGGCGTGTGCTCGTCGGGGAAGTAGTAATACTCCAGCTCGGCGCCCACGTTGAGCAGGTAGCCAGCCTTCTCGGCCTTGCGGAACATGCGGCGCAACGCATCGCGCGGATCGCCGGCGAAGGGCTTGCGGTCGGGGGTGCACACGTCGCAGAACACGCGGGCGACGCCGTTGTGGCTCGGGCGCCACGGCAGAATCTGGAAGGTCGAAGCATCGGGGAATGCGAGCATGTCGGCTTCCTCGGGCGTAGCAAAGCCCTCGATGGCGGAGCCGTCAAAGCCAATACCCTCCTCAAAAGCGACCTCGAGGTCCTCGGGGCTAATGGCAAAGTTCTTGAGGCGGCCGAGAATGTCGACAAACCACAGACGCACAAAGCGGATGTCACGCTGCTCTACGGAGCGAAGTACGTAATCGATGTTCTGCTGGTTCATGTCGCTCCCCTTTCTTTCGGGCGGGTTTCGACTGGTCTATATCGCAGATACTATCGCAGAAAAATGTTTCCGCAGGGTTAAAGCGTATCAAGCGCTCAAAAAACGTGCGCGAACAGGCCGTTGCGAACGAGCGGTTAGCGCGAGGTCGATGCGCGGTGTTCGATGTGGCCGGGGATCTCGATGCGTTTGGGCGCCAGCTTTGCGGCCTCGCCCACAGTAGTGGTAACAACGTCGATGCGCTCGGACAGGCGCTCGACCACGCGCTCGGCGATGGTAAGGGTGTCTTGCGCGGCCGTGGTCACGCCGCCAAAGAGCACGTGATTCCAGGGGTAATCGTCAAACGTTGCGATCTTGAGACCCGCCGGCAGCGAGGGACCAAGCTGCGCCAGTGCCTCGGTCAGACGCAGGAAAACCAGGCCGTTGACGGCAATGAGGCCGAGCTTTTTGCCTGCATAGCCGCGGATGGTCTCGTCCAAGCGACCGACGCCCGTGGCGCCACCGTCGGCCAGGGTGACGACCTCGCCCGCAAGGCCGCGGCGCGAAAGCTCGTCGGCAAAGGCCTCGGCGCGCTCTCGACGCACGGGGCTATCGTCACTTGCCTCGGTGAGCAGGCACAGACGCTCGCTGCCCGCAGCTGCCAAGGCATCTACCAAGCCGGCGACCAGCTCACGGTTGTTAGATGTCACCAGGTCAACACCGCCGTCGGCAACGTCGCGGTCGAGCAGCACAACGGGCAGACGTCCCGCTGCCGCGGCGATCGCCTCGTCATTGCCTCCGCAGGTGTTGACGACCAGGCCGTCCACGCCGGCATCGATAAGTCTGGTGAGCGACTCCGCTTCCTTAGCGGGGTCGTTGCCGCTAATGGCCGTCATGAGCGAGCAGCCGCGCGCCGCGGCGCTGGCGGAAAGGCCCTCGAGCATGGCGCTCGAGAACGGGTTGGCGATGTCAGCCAGAATCACACCGATGAGGTTCGTACGCGAGCTGCGCAGATTGCGCGCGGCGGCACGTGGGCGATAGCCGGTGCGCTCGATAACTGCCGCGATGCGAGCACGGGTCTCCTCGGTCATTTGCCCGGGGCGGTTGTTGAGGTAGCGCGAGACCGTGGCCGGACTCACGCCCGCCTCGGCGGCAATGTCCTTGATTCTCATCTGCGCCATAACGCACCCCGTTTCCCAATTGTCGGCGATCTGAGCCATTTTAGGCATTTTTTTAAAAATCTCGGTTGCAAAACGCTGTAGGTGAGTATACTACAACTCGAAACGAAACCGATTTCGTAAACCGATTTCGGCGAGCGTTGGCACGCAGGTGCAAAGACGCACCCTACCGTCTTGGCACCTGCGTGCCAACGCCATATCAAAGGTGTACGCACGAGTAAAAGGAGCTGCGCGACCATGGGTAAAACGGTTCTTACCTTCGGCGAGATCATGATGAGACTCTCACCCAAAGACCACCTGCGTATTGAGCAGGCAACCGAGTTTGACGTCCGCTACGGCGGCGCCGAGGCCAACACTGCGCTTTCCCTGGCCTACCAGGGCGACAAGGCCGCTTACGTCTCCGTTGTCCCGGCCAACCGTCTGGGCGAGTGCGCCCTGCGTTCGCTGAAGGCCTACGGCGTCGACACCACGCGCGTCGTGCGTCAGGGCGACCGTCTTGGCTCCTATGTGTTTGAGGTCGGCGCCTCGCAGCGCGGTAACGGTTGCGTCTACGACCGCAAGTACTCTGCCATCAACATGGCCAAGCGCGACGTCTTTAACTGGGACGAGATCCTCAAGGGCATCGATGTCTTCTATTTCTCCGGCGTGACCCCCGCCGTCTCCGATGAGATGGCTGCCGCCTGCAAGGATGCCCTCACCGTCTGCCGCGCCAAGGGCATCACCACCGTGTGCGACGTGAACTATCGCGGCAAGATGTGGTCGCCCGAGAAATCGCAGGCCACCATGAAGGAACTCCTGCCGCTCGTCGACATCTGCATCGCCAACGACGAGGATGCGCCTGCCGGCCTCGGCATGACCTGCGTCTCCGGTTCCCTTGCCCACGGCATCGAGGAGCGCGACACCTACGTCGAGATGGCCCGCCAGATCTGCGCCGAGTACGGCTGCAAGAAGGTCGCCTCGGTCGTCCGCAACATCTCCTGCGTCGAGCGCTCCATCTGGATGGGCATGCTCTTTGACGCCGAGAGTGGCGAGCACTGGTTCTCCCCTGCTCACGACGTACACGTGCTCGAGGGCGTTGCCGCCGGCGACGCTTTCAACGCCGGCCTCGTCCATGCCCTCATCAACGACTTTGACCCGCAGGACGCCGTCAACTATGCGATTGCAGCCTCGATCCTCAAGCTCACCATCAAGGGCGATTCCAACTTGGTGACCGCAGGCGAGATCGCAGCCGTGGCATCCGCCGCCGACGGTGGCACCCGCGTCGCGCGCTAGTCCGTCTCCATTCCGCGGGCCGCAGCTTTCCAATCCCATACCCCTGCGGCCCGCTCCCCGATTCCTCCGGTCGGGCAAAACCACCAGTCCCATTCCGGTTTTGTCTGGCATTCCCTACATGACTGGTCGAGCAGCCGGTTTTGGAATTGCTTGAACCCCAAGCAGTGCCTCCGATAACCAATCCAAAATCGGCTCCTGACCAGCACATTTGGTAATCACGCGCCCATGCGCGCCACACATCGAAAGGAACATCATGTTCGATCAGTTCTACACCACGCTTGAGTCCCTGGGCATCGTGCCGGTCGTTGTGCTCGACAAGGTCGAGGACGCCGCCCCGCTCGCCCACGCTCTTATGGCAGCTGGCATGAAGTCCGCCGAGGTCACCTTCCGCACCGCCTGCGCCGCCGAGTGCATCGCCGCTATGGCCGAGGCCGAGCCCGAGATGTGCGTTGGCGCCGGCACTGTCCTGACCGTCGAGCAGGTTGAGCAGGCCCGCGCCGCCGGTGCCAAGTTCATCGTCTCCCCGGGTTACAACGAGGACGTCGTGAAGCATTGCATCGACATCGAGCTGCCCGTCCTTCCCGGCACCGTGACCCCCTCCGAGGTCACCGCAGCCGAGAACCTGGGCCTCAAGGTCACCAAGTTCTTCCCCGCGTCCCAGTATGGCGGCCTGAACACCATCAAGGCCCTCGCCGCTCCGTTTGTCGGTCACCGCTTTATGCCTACCGGCGGCGTGAGCACCGCCAACGTCGAGGAGTACTTGAGCTCCTCCGCCATCATCGCCTGCGGTGGCACCTGGATGGTCAAGCCGGCCCTGTTTGCCGACGGCGACTTCTCCAAGGTCGAGCAGATCGCCCGCGAGGCCATGGACGTCGTCAAGAAGGTCCGCGGCTAGGTTTAGCTCTCTATCGTGAAAGGGGGCGTGCCCTAGACCTCGCCCCCTTTCTTTTAAAACGGCTCGGAAGCGCGCCGTTTCCGTCACGAACAAGAACCAAAACCGTCTTGTATGCTGATAGAACGTGACGGAAGCGACACGCCCCCGAGCCGCTTTACTTACTCGGTTGGCAACCGCGCCCAGTTGAGCCACATCGACAAAAACCGAGCCATCAAAACAGCTGCGGCGCCGTCTAGAGGAATGGACCCTTGCTTCCGGTCTTTTCCTCCAAACGGCGCCGCAGCTTTTTCGTGCCCCGATGTGCCCCGGCAGTTGCGGTGAAATATGGACTGCTTACACCATCAGAGCCGCAAAACAATCCCTATTTCACCGCAACTAATGTAGGGGACGAGTTAGATGGCCGAGTCCTTGGACAGCTCAAAATAGTCGGGATGCAAGGCGATAACCGGACCTTGCTCTTCGGGCATCAGGTGCAGGTGCGTCTCTGCCAGATAGCTCGCCGCGTCGGTATCGCCCCTCTTAATGGCCTCGAGAATCCGGCGATGCTGCCGACGAATCGGCTCCCAATCCAGGTCCTGCGACACCATACGCAACCAGTTGTATCGCTCAAAATGTGTGTTGACGCTCTTCATCCAATCCCACAACATGTGACGGCCGGCAATCTCAAAACACGTCTCATGGAACAGGTTGTCCAGATCGAAAAAGCGACGCGTTTCGCTATGGTCGAGCGACTCGGACTCGGCAAGAATCTGCTCGAGCCGCTGCTTTTGCTCGGGCGTAGCAGCCGAACAGCATTTAATAAGCACGCTTCTCTCGAGCTTCTCGCGCAAGAAACAGGCGTTCTCGGCGCGCTCCATGCTGATTTTTGAGACATAGGTGCCGCTTTTGGGACGCGTTTCCACCAGCTCCTGCTCACGCAGGCGCACAAAGGACTCGCGAATGGGCGTGCGCCCGATTCCCGTCTCCTTTTCCAGACCAATCGCCGAAAGGCGCGTGCCGGGCTTGAGCTCGGCATAGATGATCTTGGAGCGCAATGCGTTGTACGCCTGGTCTTGCAGGCTCTGATAATGCTGATGCTGTTCCATAAAGCCCTCGGATGAAGCTCACGGTTTGTCGAATTTCACCATGCAATACTATCGCATCCCCCGCCCCATCATAAGTTGCGGTGGAATAGTTCCTGTTCAAGGCCTTCAGCAGCAAAAACAGGAACTATTCCACCGCAACTACAGCCAACGAGTTGTTGCGATTAGGTGAACGTTCACCTTTTTATTGTTTTTCTCTTCGCAAATAAAATCCCGTGCGTATACTTAGGCTCAAACGAAACCGATTTCGTTGAGCGTGGGCAATAGGATGTTAAGACACACCCTACCATCTTGGCATCTTATCGCCCACGCAATGCCATTTGCTTTCTTCCCGTCTCGTTGGACCTTTAGTCCCATTCCGGCACAGCGAGACACTTCCTAGACGACTGACCGTGGGGCCGGCTTTTCTGCTTTTGCAGCAGTGCCTCCGATAACCCTCTTTTGCCGGCCCGGGTCAGCTTTTTCACACAACCGAAAGGACGGGTAGCAACATGCGACCGCTCATCATCATGCATGGCGAGAACATCGACTGGTGCCATACCGTCATTAGAATGCTGATGTATCTTGTGGGCGTTGCAGTACTGGCACTCGGTATGAGTCTCCAGACGGCATCCGGCCTGGGCGTCGCCGCGCTCACGTGCTTTGCCACAACCCTATCCATGCTCACTGGCAAGACGCTCGGCTTTTGGATCACCGCAACCTACGTCGCCTACATCGTTGCGCAATTAGCCATCTTGCGAAGCGAGTTCCAGCCGCGCATCCTGCTCGAGTTGTTCTTCTCAACGCTGATTGGCGGCTTGACCGACCTCTTCATGGCGGTCAACCCACTGCATCCCACGGCACTCCCCACACAGATTGCGACCATGCTGCTCTCCCTCGCTGTCACCGCATTTGGCGTAAGTCTCGTCGTCAACATGGGCGTTGTCCCCAACGCGCCCGACGGCTTGGTGCAAGTCATTGCCGAAAAGCTTAAACGCCGCTTTGGTGACGTAAAAGTCGTGTTTGACTGCTCACATGTCGCCGCCTCGCTCGCGTTGTCGCTGATCCTTATGTACAACCTGGGCGGCTTTGGCGTCACGACCGCCATCTCGGCACTGTTCCTGGGCCATGTCATCAACGTCGCCAACAAGCTGTTCGCCCAGCGCTTTATCCGCGCGGCATTCGGAAAATAGCACCACCGTAAGAACCCGAGAACAGCGCTATACGTTGCTATATCTCACTATACTTTGCAATATCTTGCTATACTTTGCTATATCTTGCTATATCTTGAGCAAAGGTGGCTCACATGCAAACAAACCCTTTTAAGCCCACAGCAGGTAAAACACCTCCCACGATTATCGGCCGCGAAGATGTGCTCGAAGAATTCAATGAGGGCCTCGTCAACGGGCCTGGTGCCCCGGGGCGCCTAATGCGCATAGCCGGCGTCCGTGGAACGGGCAAGACGGTCCTCCTTGACGAGTGCTCACGTTTGGCGCAAAGCCGTGGCTGGACGGTCATAAAAGAGGTCGCAACCGAGGGACTTTGCCAGCGCATTCTCGAACAGCTGCAGCCCAAATTCCAGGCCAAACACGCCAGATTTGAGCCCACCGTAGCTGGCATATCCATCGGCAGCATAGATATTGAGCGAATCGGCCCATCGCTACGCGACGCCATGAGACAGACAATAACCAAGAATGGAAATGGCCTGCTCATCACTCTCGACGAGGTTCAAGACGCAGAGCTCGATGAGGTCCGAACGCTCTCCATTGCGATTCAGCAGGTTATCGGCGAAGACCTTGATATCGCCTTTGTTTTTGCTGGGCTGCCTTCGATGATTGAAAGCATCATCAACGGAAAGACACTTACGTTTTTGCGCCGTGCCCTCCCCTTTGACCTGAAGGCTGTGGCAGTAACCGAAGTGTCGTACTCCCTCGAGGAAACCATTGAAGCGTCTGGCATGGAGTTGCAGCCAGGTATTGCCGGCCAACTTGCCGAGGCAACGCAAGGCTATCCTTTCATGATCCAACTCGTTGGATACTACGCATGGCAGTTGGCGAGACGCGCACATACAGCGATTATTGGAGAAGAAGAAGCCGAGCGCGGCATTGCAACGGCACGCGAACGCTTCTGCGCCATGGTGATTGAGCCCGCGCTGCAGCGCATTCCGCCCACGTGCATCGCTTATCTGCTGAGCATGGCGTCTTTGGGGCAGACGAGCTCGACCAGCATGGTTGCCGATGCCCTAAACAAAACGCCTCAACAGGTGAGCTCCGTCCGCAGCCGCCTGTTAAGAGAATCGATTATCGAGGCTCCCTCGTACGGCAAGGTCTCATTTGCCATCCCCTACATGCGCGACTACCTCTACGAGCACAAAGCCGAACTGGAAGTTGAACTGTAGAAACGGCAACTGCCCTGCAAGACGAAAACCGTTTTCGTACGGATTTAAAGCAGACGTAAACGGTTTTCGTCTTGATTTGCGTACGGAATTAAGACGAAAATTGCGCTTTCGTACGCTTATTACCAGACGCAAATTGTTTTCGTCCGGCTATGCGTCCCCAATCTAGACGAAAAAGGCCCCGAGCTCGTATGAACTCGGGGCTCTTTGTGCCGCACATCTATGAGAGGGAATCGATGCGCATGGGCGCTACTCCATGTAGCCGCCCTGAATGGCGGAAACTGCATGTTCGGTAAAGAACTTGAGCGTGCCGGAGGTATAGCGATTAGCCTTGGGCTTCCAAGCGGCGCGACGCTCGGCCAGGACGGCGTCGACCTCGGCCGGCTCCATCTCCTTGCCGGCGATGCCCACGATGGACAGCGAGCGCTCGGGGATGTTGATCTGGATCAGGTCGCCTTCCTCGATCAGGGCAATCGGGCCGCCCACGGCAGCCTCGGGCGAAACGTGACCGATAGCCGGGCCCTTGGAGGCGCCGGAGAAGCGGCCATCGGTGATCAGGGCAATGCTCGCACCCAGCTCGGGATCGCTGGCGATAGCCTCAGTGGTGTAGAACATCTCGGGCATTCCGGAACCCTTGGGGCCCTCATAGCGAATGATAACGGCATCGCCGGGTTTGACCTCATGCGTCAGGACGGCGTGAATGGCGTCCTCCTCGCAGTCGAACGGACGGGCCTTGAGCGTAGCCTGGAACATCTCGCGCGGAACGACGGTGTGCTTGACGACCGCGCCTTCGGGAGCAAGATTGCCGTGGAGGATGGCGATGGAACCGTCGGTACCGAAGGCCTGGTCAAACGGACGGATGATGTCCTCGCGCTTGAGATTCCACTTCTCAAGGTAACGACCGCACTTCTCGTAGTAGCCGTTGTTCTTGAGATCCTCGAGGTTCTCGCCGAGAGTCTTGCCGGTGACGGTCATGACATCGAGGTGAAGCATCGACTTGATCTCCTCCATGATGCGCGGCACGCCACCCGCATAGTAGAAGAACTGCGCCGGCCACTCGCCTGCGGGACGGACGTTGAGCAGGTAGTGGGCGCCACGGTGCAGGCGATCGAAGTCGTCGGCGGACATCTCGATGCCAAACTCGCGGGCGATCGCGGGAATGTGCAGCAGCGAGTTGGTGGAACCGGAGATGGCGCCGTGGACCATGATGAGGTTCTCGAAGGACTCCTTGGTCACGATGTCGCGGGGGCACAGGTTGTGCTCGGAGAGCCACACGGACTGACGGCCAGCCTCGCGCGCAAACTCACGCAGATCGGAGCTGGTTGCGGGCAGCAAGGCCGTGCCGGGGAGCATAAGGCCCAGGGCCTCGGCGGTAACCTGCATGGTCGACGCGGTGCCCATAAAGGAGCAGGCGCCGCAGCTGGGACATGCGTTGTGCTTGGCAAACTCAAGCTCCTCGCGAGAGATCTCGCCGCGCTCGTAGCGGGCAGAAATCGCGCCGAGCTGCTCCAGGGTCAGCAGGTCAGGGCCTGCATCCATGACGCCGCCGGTAACGACGATGGAGGGGATGTTGATGCGACCCATGGCCATGAGGTTCGCAGGCAGGCCCTTATCGCAGCTGGCGACAAAGACGCCGGCGTCGAACGGGGTGGCCTTGGCATGAATCTCGATCATGTTGGCGATCATGTCGCGACTGGGCAGCGAGTAGTTAATGCCGTCGTGGCCCTGGGCCTCGCCGTCGCAGATATCGGTGCAGAAGTAACGGGCACCGTGACCGCCAGCCTCGGCAACGCCGGCACGGACCTCCTCGACCAGCTCGAACAGGCCGGCAGAACCCGGGTGCGAATCGCCAAAGGTCGACTCGATGATGACCTGCGGCTTGTCCAGGTCCTCGATCGTCCAGCCGGAGCCCAGACGCAGCGGGTCCATCTCGGGGCTGATGGTGCGGAACTTGCCAGAACGCGGCTGCAGCTTGGCAACCAGGTCGGCTGCCTCCTGCTGAATCTGTGCCTTGGTCTTCTCGTCCATGATGCTCTCCTCTTTTGGTTTGAACGGTTGTACCAATCGTTGGTTAATGAATCAGGTGTAAATGGGTACCGAGCGATGCACTCGGCGAAAGATGTTTAGCTACGCGAACTAGGCAAAGAACGAAATCACTAGGGCGCAGGCAAGACCCGAAAGGCCGATGAGCGTCTCCATAACGGTCCAGGACTTGAGGGTTGTCTTCTCGTCAATCTCCAGGAACGAGGAGCACATCCAAAAACCGGCATCGTTGACGTGCGAGAGGGCCGTGGCACCGCCGCAGATAGCAAGACAGATAGCGGCACGCATGAGCACCGAGGCTCCTGCAACCGCGGGCATGGCGGCCATAATGCCCGATGCCATGGTCATAGCGACGATGGAGCTGCCGACAGAGGCACGCACCATGACGGCAATCAAAAAGGCAACGACCACCAAAGGCAGCGGAGAAGCCTCGAGCATGGGGCCAATAACCTGACCTAGGCCGCAGTCCTGCAGCATCCAACGCATGACGCCACCGCAAGCGATAACCAGCAAGATCATGCCGACGGGCTTAAGAGAGCGGTCGAGCAAGGCCTTGAGCTCGGCGCCGGAGTAGCCGCGGCGCGCGCCCAGCAGATACATCGCAACGAGCGTGGCAAGCGTCAAGGCGACGAACGGCTTGCCCAGGAAGGCGAGAATCGAAGCGAGCTCGGCGGGCATGGGGATATAAGAGGACAGCGTGCCCAGCAAAATCAAACAAAGCGGCGTGAGCACGATGGCAAGCACCATGCCAAAGGAGGGAAGCTCCTTTTCTTCGCTCGCGCCCTCGGCAGAGGTAAAGTGCTCCGGGACATCGGTAAAGATGCGACCGCCCACGTTGCGACCCCAGATGACGCCGGCGATCGCCATGGCGATGAAGGCGGTAGGGATACCAACGAGAATCATGGTGCCCAGGTCGACACCGAGCGTGCCGGCGACCAGAACCGAACCGGCCGATGGCGGCACAAACGCATAGCCAGCGGCAAGTCCTGCGAGCAGCGCGATGCCGTAATAGAGCGTCGACTTCTTGGTCTGCGACGCCACGCTAAAGGCAAGCGGGATCAAAACGACCACGCCGGCCTCAAAGAACACCGTAGTGCCGATGACCAGACCGGTAATACCCAGTGCCCAGCTAGAGTGACCCTGCCCAAAGGTATCGATGAAGGTCTGGGCAATCTTCTTGGCGCCGCCGCTCTCTTCAAGAATCTGGCCAAACATCGAGCCCAGGCCAATGAGCAGGGCGATGTTTTGCAGCGTGGTGCCCACGCCCTTGGTGACAGTGTCCGCCACCAGGTCGAGCGGCATGCCGGCACCGATACCGATCGCGAGCGCCGAGACCATCATCGAAAGCACGGGGTGCAGCTTGAACTTGATGATGAGCGCAAGCAGCAGCGCGATGCCCACGATAGCGGCGATGACCAGCCTGGTGGGATCAGCCATAAACGTTGGGTCTGACATCTTTCCTCCAATTCATCAGACCTTTTGAATTCGCCTTAGACTATAGCGTATTTTCAATAGGTCTGATGTTTAAAAGGGAAACTTTTTTCAAAATACATCTGATGTATTTCCTGAACGATCTGTTTTTGACGGTAAACGGCTACTTACAGCTCTCCATTGTCGGAGCGAACCACCGCGGCTTCTGTAAATGAGCTAGAATAGCTCTGATGAATTCTTTTGATATGAGGTGAAGCGTGGCACGAGCCGATTCGGGACTCCCCGAGCAGATAGCAGATAAAATCATTCAACTGATCCTGGATGAGCATCTTGAGCAAGGCGACCGCCTGCCCAAGGAGGCTGTACTCGTCGAGCGCCTGGGTGCTGGCAGGAGCACCGTACGCGAAGCCATGAAGCTGCTGCAGTCGCGCAACATCGTGCGCATTAAGCAGGGCTCGGGCACCTATGTGGCATCAAACCCCGGCGTTGCCGACGACCCGCTGGGCTTTACCTTTATCGACGACAAGCAGCGTCTGGCGCGCGACCTACTCGAGGTGCGCTTTATGATCGAGCCGCAGATTGCACGCATGGCAGCCGAGCACGCAACCAATGACCAGGTCGTCTGTATCAAAGAGCTCTGCGACGAATCCGAGCGCCTGGCCGAGGCCGGTGAGGATTACTCCGCCGCCGACACCGCGTTCCACAATGCCATTGCCGAGAGCTCCGGAAACCTCGTCGTTCCCCGCCTAATGGGCGTGCTCAAGGCGTCTGTCCCCCTGTTTATTGACGTGACCGGCAAAAAGCTGGTTGAGGAGACCATCCGCACCCACCGTGGCGTGGCCGACGCCATCGCCGCGCGCAATCCCACCGCAGCGCACGATGCGATGTATCTGCACCTGGTGTATAACCGCAACATGATTGCGGAGGGAGCAGAAGCAAAAGGCATTTAGGGCCCGACAATAATCTTTCTTTGGCAAAACGCAGGCGGCGGCTGCCCAACACACAGGGCAGCCGCCGCTTTTTGCAATCGATTGGTGCAAAGGAGTTGACTAGAGCTCGCAGGCAACCTTATAGCCATCGCCGATGGCGTCGCGGATGTTGCCGCACTTGTTGGCATCGCCCAGCACGTAGGTGGCAACGCCGGCTGCAGCCAGGTCGTCGGCCAGCTTGGTGTTGGGACGATAACCCATGGCAAGCACCAGCGTATCGGCATCGGCGATGGTGTGGATCTCGCCGTCCTTTTCGTAGCTGATGGTATCCTCGGTGATCTCGGTCACCTTGGCCTCGGTCAGCACGTGGACGCCCTTTGAGAGCATGCGCGTGATGAGCACCGCGCGGCCGGCGCCGCCCTCGTTGGCGGCGAGCGTCTTGGTCATCTCGATAACAGTGACATCGCGGTTGGCCGGCGACAGGTCGTTGACCAGCGGAGCCAGGTAATCGGCCGTCTCGCAACCGACGGTGCCGCCGCCCACGATGACGATCTTCTTACCCGGGAAAGCCTTGCCACCCAGCAGGTCGTCAGCCGTCATAACCTGTTTAAAGCCCTGCATGAAGGCCGGGACGATGGGCTCGGCGCCATAAGCCAGGACGACCTCGTAGCCGGCGTAGTCGCGCTGAATATCCTCGGCAGTAAGCTCGGTGCCAAATACGCACTTCACGCCAGCCTCAGCAAGACGGCGATACTGGTACTTGATCACGCGGGTGAGTTCCTGCTTTGCCGGCGGAACGGCTGCGATGCGCATCTCGCCGCCCGGCTCGTCCTGCTTATCCACGAGTACCACGTTGTGGCCGCACTTGGCGGCAATGTAGGCTGCCTCCATGCCCGCAGGACCAGCGCCCACAACGAGCACGTTCTTGGCCTCGGCGGCAGGCTCGTAGCCGGCCTCGTCGCGCTCCACGTCCGGGTTGACGGTGCAGGAGATGCGCTTGCCAAACATAATGCCGTTCAGGCAGCGCAGGCAACCGATGCAGGGGCGGATGTCGTCGGCGTTGCCGGCAGCGGCCTTGTTGCAGAACTCGGCATCGCACAGATTGGCGCGGCCCATCATGCAGATGTCGGCAGCGCCGTCCTCGATCAGCTCCTCGGCGATCCAGGCCTCGTTGATGCGGCCGACGGTGGCGACGGGAATGTTGACGTGCTTTTTAATCTCGCGCGAGCAGGCGGCGTGCGAGGCCTGCTGGGTACCGGCAGCGGGAATCGCGGAGCCGCGCTTGATGGTGGTACCGCCCGACACATGAATCATGTCGACACCGGCCTTCTCCAGGCGACGCGAGACGTAGATCATGTCGTTGAGGGTCAGGCCGCCATCGGTGTACTCATCGCCCGAGATGCGGACGTCGATGATAAAGTCCTTGCCGCAGCGCTCGCGAATCTCGGCGATGACCTCGAGTAAGAAGCGCATGCGGGCGTCGAGCGAGCCGCCGTACTCGTCGGTACGCTTGTTGTAGAGCGGAGTCAAAAAGCCGCCGAGCATGCCGTGGGCGTGTGCCGCATGGACTTCAACGCCATCGACGCCAGCCTTCTGCATACGCACGGCAGCGTCGCCAAACTGATGCGTGAGCTCGTGAATCTCGTCGACCGTGATGGGGCGCGGTGCCTCGCGGGCGTAAGACGGGCCCACAAAGGACGGAGCGATCAGGCGCGGCGTGCCCGGAATGTTAAAGGCCATGTAGGCGGGGTGGAAGAGCTGCGGCATGATCTTGCAGCCATACTCGTGGACGGCCGCGGCGAGCTTTTCCCAGCCGGGGATAAACGTGTCGTCGTAGCAGCACATATCACCCGGCAGATAGGTATAGGTGGGCTCGACCGTCACGACCTCGGTGATGATGAGGCCCACGCCGCCCTTGGCGCGGGCACGGTAATGATCGACCAAGTCATCGGTCACATAGCCATGATCGGCCAGGTTGGTGGACACCGGCGGCATAAAGACGCGGTTCTTGACCTCGGTTGTACCGACCCTGATCGGGCTAAAGAGCATCGGGTAGGCAGAGGACTCCATACAGGCTTCCTTTCGTTTGAGCCGCTCGGCGGCAGTTGCTAACGTACCTATCGTATCAGGATCCGCTGCATTCGCACTCGCTCGCACCCCCCACCTTCAATCCCGACCCTCACAAAAAAGTTGCGGTGGAATACGGAGTAGGTGAGGCTTTTGACAGGCAAAACAGTCCGTATTTCACCGCAACTGATGGGCGGGGTGGACTTGAGGGCTCAGATAGTCAGTCATGCCCTCATCCGCCACTCCCTCACCTACAGCGCGCCGTCCAGCATAAGGTTCACCTTGAGCACGTTGACCGTGGGCTCGCCGAACACGCCGAGGAAACGGCCCTTGGTGCACGCGGCAATGATGTCGCGCACCTCGTCCCCACTTTTGCCCGTGGCCTTGGCAAGGCGCGGGACCTGGTACTCGGCGGCATCGGGAGAGATCTCGGGGTCGAGCCCTGAGCCGGAACACGTCACCAGGTCGACGGGCACAGCGTCCATATCGGCATCGGGGTTGGCGGCGCGGATCTTCTTCACGCGCGCATCCACAAGCTGCCGGTACTCCTCACTCGCCGGGGACAAATTGGACGGGGCGCCGTAGGCCATGAGCCCGCCGTCCTCCCCCTCGACGATAGTCACGTTCTGGATGCGGCCCCACATGTGGTCCTCATCCTCAAAGTTCTGGCCGATCAGCTCGGATCCCACGATCTTGTCGTCGACCTTAATGAGCGAACCGTTCGCCTGATACGGGAACGCAACCTGGGCGATGCCGGTCACGACGAGCGTATAGCCCAGGCCGCAGACAACGGTAAACAGCGCGAACACGCCCAGTGCGCGCGATGCAACACCTTTGAACATACAAACCTCCACTTACATAATGCCGCAGAACGCGAGCAGCATGTCGATGAGCTTGATGAATACGAACGGGGCAACGATGCCGCCCAGACCCCACACGAGCAGGTTGTGGGTCAGCAGCTGTCCGGACGGGACCTCGCGATACTTAACGCCCTTCAGCGCGGCCGGGATCAGCGCGACGATAACGAGCGCGTTATAGATGATGGCCGAAAGAACCGCGGACAGCGGGCTTGCCAGACCGAGGATGTTGAGGGCGTCCAACCCGGGGTAGATCGGCGAGAACAGGGCCGGGATGATAGCGAAGTACTTCGCCATGTCGTTGGCCACCGAGAAGGTCGTGAGCGAACCGCGGGTCATGAGCAGCTGCTTGCCGATACGCACGACCTCGATGAGCTTGGTGGGGCTGGAGTCGAGGTCGACCATGTTGCCGGCCTCCTTGGCAGCCTGGGTGCCCGTGTTCATGGCCACGGCGACGTCGGCCTGGGCCAGAGCGGGCGCGTCGTTGGTGCCGTCGCCGGTCATGGCGACCAGGTGCCCCTCACGCTGGAACTCGCGGATCTTCTCGAGCTTGCCTTCAGGGGTGGCCTCGGCCAGGAAGTCGTCAACGCCGGCCTCGGCGGCGATTGCCGCGGCGGTGAGCGGGTTGTCGCCCGTCACCATGATGGTCTTGATGCCCATCTTGCGCAGGTCGGCGAACTTCTCCTTAACGCCGGACTTGATGATGTCCTTGAGGTACACAACGCCCAGCACGCGGCAGTTCTTGGTCACGACCAGCGGGGTGCCGCCGGCCTTGGCGATGCGTTCGACGGCCTCGTCGCACTCCTTTGAGAACACGCCGCCGGCTGCCTCCACATAGGTGCGCACGGAATCGGCAGCGCCTTTGCGGATCTCATTGCCCTCGTAGTTCACGCCGGACATACGCGTTGCCGCGGTGAACGGGATAAACTCCATACCCTTATCCTCGAGTGTGCGGCCGCGCAGACCGAACTGCTCCTTGGCGAGGACGACGATGGAGCGGCCCTCGGGGGTCTCGTCGGCCAGCGAGGAAAGCTGGGCGGCATCGGCCAGCTCCGCGGGATCGACGCCGTCGACCGGGATGAACTCGGCGGCTTGGCGGTTACCCAGGGTGATGGTGCCGGTCTTGTCGAGCATGAGGATGTCGACGTCGCCGGCGGCCTCGATGGCGCGGCCGGACATGGCCAGCACGTTGGCCTCGTTCAGACGGCTCATGCCGGCGATGCCGATGGCGGAAAGAAGGGCGCCGATGGTAGTAGGAGCCAGGCACACGAGCAGCGCCACGAGCGTGGTCACGGCCGTGGGGTTGTCCATGTCGTTAAGACCGACCGAGAAGCAGGAGTAACAATACAGGGCCAGCGTGACCAGGATAAAGACGATGGAGAGGGCCACCAGGAAGATCTCCAGAGCGATCTCGTTAGGGGTCTTCTTGCGCGCGGCACCCTCGACCATCGCGATCATCTTGTCCAGGAAGCTCTGGCCGGGCTCACTGGAGATCTTGACGATGATCCAGTCGGACAGCACCGTGGTACCGCCGGTAACGGCAGAGCGGTCGCCGCCGGCCTCGCGGACCACGGGGGCGGACTCGCCGGTGATGGCGGACTCGTCAACGGAAGCAGCGCCCTCGATGACGTCGCCGTCGCCGGGAATCTGCTCGCCGGCGCGTACGATCACCAGGTCGCCGCGCGCGAGCTCGGTGCCGGGAACGACGGTGAAGTGCTCCTTGTCCTCAACGGACTCGATGCGATGGGCCTCGACATCCTTCTTGGCCGCACGCAGGGAATCGGCCTGGGCCTTACCGCGGCCCTCGGCAAGCGCCTCGGCGAAGTTCGAGAACAGGTCGGTAAGCCACAGGATGACCGCGATGGCGACCACATAGTAGGTGGGCACACCCGCGTCCTGCACACCGAAAATGGAAGCGACGGCCAGGACGGAGGTCATGACGGCGGAAAGCCACACCAGGAACATAACCGGGTTTTGAATCTGGACGCGAGGATCCAGCTTGGCAAACGAGTCGCGGACCGCGCGGCCCATCATGTCTTTTTGCATAGTCATAAATCTGCGCCCTCCTTTACGCAATCATCTGGAAGAACTCGGCAACGGGGCCAAGCGCCAGGGCCGGGAAGAAGCTCAGGGCACCGATCAGCAGAACGATGAACACGAGCAGGAATACGAACATGCCGTTGGTGGTAGACAGGGTACCGGCGCTCTCGGCGACCTTGCCCTTCTTGGCCAGCGAGCCGGCGATAGCCAGCGTACCGATGATGGGCATGAAGCGGGCGAACAGCATCTCGAGGCCGAGCATGACGTTGATCCAGGGAATGTTGCAGTTCATGCCTGCAAACGCCGAGCCGTTGTTGCCGCCGCATGAGGTGAAGGCATACAGCGCCTCGGAGAAGCCGTGCGCGCCACCATTGTTGAGCTGGTCGGCAAGACCGGGCACCATGCAGGCGATGGCCGAGCACACCAGAATGGCAAACGGAGTTGCCAAGCACAGGACAACTGCCCAGCGCATCTCGCCCGGCTCGATCTTCTTGCCCAGGAACTCAGGCGTGCGTCCGACCATGAGGCCGGCGATGAACACTGTGAGGATGGCGAAGCCGATCATGCCGTACAGGCCGCAGCCCACGCCGCCGAAGACGACCTCGCCCAGAGCAATCTGGAGCATCTGGACAAAACCGCCCAGCGGGGTGTAGGAGTCGTGCATGGAGTTAACCGAGCCGTTGGAAGCAGCCGTCGTGAAAGCGGACCAGGTAGAAGAGGAGGCGATACCGAAACGGCTCTCCTTGCCCTCCATGTTGCCGCCGGCCTGGCCGTCGGTCATCTCGATATTGACCGCTCCGCCATCGGCCAGCTGCGGGGTGCCCGCATGCTCGTTGACGGCGATGATGCCGGTGAAGATCACCAGCAGGATGAACATGGCGGCAAAGATGGCCTTGCCCTGCTTGGTGTTCTTGACGCCGATACCGAAGGCGAAGCAACAGGCGGCCGGGATCAGCAGCAGGCTGGTCATCTCGATGATGTTGGTGAAGGCACTGGGGTTCTCATACGGATGGGCGGAGTTCACGCCGAAGAAGCCGCCGCCGTTGGTGCCGGACTGCTTGATGGCGACCTGAGGAGCCGCGGGACCCTGGGGCAGGAACTGCTCGGTGACCACGCGCGCGCCCTCGACAACCTTGCCGTCGACCTTGACCGTGTCGCCCTCAATCTGGGCGCCGTCGATGACGCTCCAGCCGCCGTCTGCATTAGACTGAACAGCGACGGGTTCTACGAGCTCAGCCTTCTGAGCCGGCTGGAAGTTGGAGATGACGCCACCGGCAGCCAGGCAGATGCCGAACACGAGGTTCAGCGGGATGAGCACATACAGGACGGTGCGGGTGAGGTCGACCCAGAAGGAACCCAGACCCTGCTCCTTGACCTGACGGAAGCCGCGGATCAGCGCGAACATGACCGCGATACCGGTGCCAGCGGAAACGAAGTTCTGCACAGTGAGACCCATGAACTGCACAAGGTAGGACAGGGTGGTCTCACCGGAGTAGGACTGCCAGTTGGTGTTGGTTATGAAGGAAGCAGCCGTATTGAACGACAGGTCCCATGACACACCCGGCAGGTGCTGGGGATTGCCTGGCAAGAAGGACTGAAGCGCCTGGAGCGCCACAAGAGTCACGAGGCCGATCCCCGAAAAGACCAGCACGCTCGCCAGATAGCGCCTACACCCCATCTGTTCTGCCGCGTCGATGCGAAGCAGACGATAGACGCCACGCTCCACAGGAGCAATCACAGGCGACAGGAACGTATGCTCACCATCCATGATATGGGCCATGAACCGACCGAGCGGAACGGCCAGGACGACGAGTACGGCAAAGTACAAGATGTACTGAATCGCAGCGTCCATAGTTTACGAATCACTCCTCATCAGAATGTAGATGTAATAGATAAGAAGTCCAATGCAGACGACTCCGATGATGGGAATGAGGATGTCCATTTACCGCCCCTTTCACACGCGGTCCGATGTCTCGGACGCCTGCCCTCGCAAGCGTCTGGGGACAGTAAACGCTTCTAGGGATTAAAGAGGCGTGAGGGCCGGGGCTCACGTCCTTAAGATGCCGTAAAGATGCAGGTAGAAAGCACTATTGCAGCTGCAGTGCGCCTATACTCGACCTCGCGAGCATACAGTGGTGTCTTCACCGCGTATGCACGCATGGACAACGCTTCAGAAAGGCTACGCTATGCAGCGCGACGCATCGGACACTCGCGTCAATCCAGACCTCATCCTCAAGGCAATTGAGAAAGACGAGGTCGCCGATGACACTCGAACCAGCCGGGGACACCTCAAAATTTTCTTTGGCTACGCTGCTGGCACAGGCAAAACCTATGCGATGCTTCAAGCCGCCCACGCCGCCAAGCGGCGAGGTGTCAACGTCGTCGCGGGATACATCGAGCCGCACGAACGTCCGGCAACTGCCCATCTTGCACAAGGGCTTGAGAACGTGCCCTGTAAACTCATCGAGCACAACGGCATTGCGCTCAGCGAGTTCGATCTAGATGCGGCTATCGAGCGCGCCCCTCAGCTCATCCTTGTCGACGAGCTCGCCCATACGAATGCGCCGGGGTCTCGCCACGACAAACGCTATCAAGACGTCGAGGAACTTCTACATGCGGGCATCGACGTCTATACGACCGTGAACGTTCAGCATATCGAGAGCCTCAACGACATGGTTGCATCCATCACCGGCGTTGTCGTGAGCGAACGAATCCCCGACCGTATCTTCGATGATGCCGACCAGGTCGAGCTCGTCGACATAGAGCCCGAAGACCTACTTGAGCGCCTTCGCGCCGGCCTCGTCTACCGTCCCGCACAAGCCGACCGAGCGCAACAGCATTTTTTTACCGTCGAGAACCTCACCGCACTCCGAGAAATCGCGCTGCGCCGCTGCGCCGATCGCACCGGTCACCTCACAGACGCCGCACGCGTGCTGGGAAACCGTGACTACTACACCAGGGAGCGTATCTTAGTCTGTGTCTCCCCGGCGCCGACCAATCCCCGCATCATCCGTGCCGCCGCACGCATGGCGAAAGCGTTTCGCAGCGAACTCGTCGCCCTGTTCGTAGAGAGCCCGCGCACGCAAGCCATGAGCGATGATGAGCGCGCCAAGCTTGCAGCCAATATCGCCCTAGCCGAGCAGCTCGGAGCACATATGGAAACCGTCTATGGCGACGACATCGCGTTTCAGATCTCCGAGTTCGCGCGCCTGTCGGGTATTTCGAAGATCGTCATGGGGCGCACGGGCGAGCGCAGCAGCGTCCGTCAGGCCCTCTTCGGCCGCAAATCTCTCGTAGAACAGCTCATAACATTCGCCCCGAACCTCGACATTTACATCATTCCAGAACAGTCGACTCCGCCCTCCCGACCCAAAGGACGCCGCCATGCGCCCGCCCTGCAGCCGCCCAGCAGCCGAAACGTGCTTCGCACGCTGGCCCTCTCTCTTGCCGCCACGGCGATCGGCACGGCTTTCCGCCATCTGGGATTTGCCGACTCCAGCATCATATCCCTCTATATCTTCACGGCCCTGCTGACCGCCGTCACCACGACGGGGCGTATCTGCACGATCGTATCGAGCGTGCTCTCTGTAGTGCTTTACAACTTCTGCTTTGTCACGCCTCTGTTTTCGCTCGCCAGCTACGACCGAAGCTATCTGGTCACGTTCGGCATCATGTTCGCCACCGCTATGGTCGCCGGCGAGTTAACTGCGCGCATCGCCGACAACGCCCGTACATCCGCCGAGAACGCATTCAAAACGCGCGTACTCCTCGAAACGAACCAGCTCTTGCAGCAAGCCCATAGCGCGGAGGAGTGCGCCCGCGTCGCCATGAACCAACTCGTCAAACTGCTAAAACTCGACGTGGTCTTCTACCCCGCCGAACACGGCACGCTCGGCAAGGCGCTCTATGAGTCCGCTGGCACCGAAAACCGATCCGCGTCGCTGCTCACCGACTACGAGCGCGCCGTTGCAACCTGGACCTACACCAACAACAAGCGCGCGGGCGCAAGCACGCGGACCCTGCCTGAGGCGCGCTGTCTCTACCTCGCGGTTCGCACCGGCGACAAGGTATTCGGTGTCATCGGCATCGCCCTGGAGGGGCGCGAGATCGAAGCCTTCGAGCATTCGATCGTCCTATCTATCGTAGGTGAATGCGCCTTGGCGCTCGAAAGCGACCGGGCGGCGCAAGAGCGCGAAGAGGCTGCGGTCTTGGCGAAAAACGAGCAGCTGCGCGCCAACCTTTTGCGCTCCATCGGCCACGATTTGAGGACACCCCTCACGGCTATATCCGGATCTGCGGCAATCCTTCGGAGCGACGAGAAGCTCAGCCTCGAACAACGCTGCGATCTTGCCGATGCCATCTACGACGACTCCCTCTGGCTTATCGATACCGTGGAGAACCTCCTCGCCATCACACGCGTCGAGGACGGCACCATTCGCCTCAACTTAACATCCGAGCTCATCGACGAGGTCATCGAGGCCGCCCTCAGCCATGTCGCCCAAGCATCGCATGGACGTGCCGTCACCATCGAGCACACTGACGACATCCTGCTGGTACGCATCGACGTCCATCTCATCATGCAGGTGCTTACGAATCTCATCATGAACGCCTTCAAATACACGCCCGAGGACTCGACTGTCACCATCAGCGCACGTCGCGAGGGCGCGTTCGTCGTGGTGGACGTCGCAGACGATGGGCCGGGTGTGGCAGACTGCGACAAGCCTCATATCTTTGAGCGCTTCTTCACCTCAAGCAATACGCGGCCCGTGGATTCGCGTCGAAGCATCGGCCTTGGCCTGTCGCTCTGCCGCTCCATCGTGGAGGCGCATGGCGGCGTCATCGAAGTTCGCGACAACCACCCCCATGGGGCCGTCTTCCGTTTTACCCTGCCCGCCGAGGAGATTGAGATTCATGAATAATGCCGCTAAGCCACGCATCCTCCTGGTCGAAGATGACCCGACCGTTCAAAACCTCGTTTCGACCGCGCTTGACCTCCACGGCTATGTCGTGAGCAAGGTTTGCAACGGCCAAGCCGCCATCATGGATGCGGTGTCGCACGGCCCCAGCCTCATCATGCTCGACCTCGGCCTTCCCGACATTGACGGTATCGAGGTCATCACGAAGATCCGAAGCTGGTCGGCAGTCCCCATTATCGTCATTTCGGCGCGCACCGAAGATTCCGACAAGATTGCAGCACTTGACGCGGGGGCAGACGACTACCTCACCAAGCCCTTTTCTGTGGATGAGCTGCTCGCGCGCGTCCGTGCGAATTTGAGGCGCTCCTCGATGGCGTCGAGCGAGTCGACAGAAGCGAGCACGTTCGACAACGGTCCGCTGCATATCGACTACGCCGCGGGATACGCGACGAAAGACGGACGCGAGCTCTCGCTCACCCCAACCGAGTACAAATTGCTCGTCCTTCTGGCGAAAAACGTCGACAAGGTGCTCACCCACACCTTCATCACCCGCGAGATATGGGGCACGAGCTGGGACAGCGATCTGGCGAGCCTGCGCGTGTTCATGCGCACCCTGCGTAAGAAGATCGAGGCAGACCCCTCTCACCCCAAAATGATTCAGACGCACATGGGTGTCGGGTACCGCATGCAGCGTCTCTAGCCCGCCCAACAAAAAGTTGCGGTGGAATACGGAGTAGATAAGGCCTTTGACAGCCAAAACAGTCCGTATTTCACCGCAACTGATGGGCGGGATGGAGTTAGAGGCCCAGGTAGGCAATCATACCTTCGACGGCGAGCTTGGCGCCAGCTACGGCGTGGACCACAGTGAGCGGGCCGTTGACCACGTCGCCGGCGGCAAAGACGCCAGGCACGGTGGTCATGCCATACTCGTCGACCGAAAGCAGGCCGCGATGGTCGGTCTCCAGACCGCCCGTTGTAAGCACGAGCTTGTCCTTGGGCACCTGAGACGCCGCAATCACAACCGTGTCGGCGGACACGTGGTCGAGTTCTTCCTCGTAGCCCACCACATTGTTGTCCTCGTCAAAGATAGCCGTCTCGAACACCGGACCGTTGTCGTCGATGGCGCAGATCGCCTTGCCGCACACAATCTCGGCACCGTCAAGCTCGGTCAGCTCCACCTCGTCATCGATGGCAGAGATATGGCGCGATCGGGCGTACACGGTAACCTTGCGAGCACCCGAGCGCAGGGCCGTGCGGGCAACATCCATGGCCACATTGCCGGCGCCGATAACCGCCACGTTCTGCCCGATCGCCACGCTCGTGGGGTCAACGAGGTAGTCGATGCCAAACAGCACGTTGCCGCGCGACTCGCCGGGAATACCCAGCTTTCGAGCTCGCCAGGTACCAGTACCGACAAAGACCGCATCGTAGCCGTCGCGCAGCAGGTCGTCGATGTGGAGCGCACCGCCGATGGTGGTCGAGGGGCGCACGCGCACGCCAAGCGAGCACATCACATGACGGTACTTTTGCACGAGCGCACGGGGCAGGCGGAACTCGGGGATACCGTATTCCAGCACACCGCCGATCTCGGGCCGCTGCTCAAAAACAGTGACGGCGCAACCCAGCTGCGCCATCTTAATTGCCACGGTAATGCCGGCTGGGCCGGAGCCGACCACGGCGACCTGCTTGCCGCGCGACGGCGCGGGTCTCCACTCTTTGCGGTCCAAATACGCCGTGGAGATATAGTTCTCGATGCTCGAGAAATGCACGGGTGTGCCCTTGCGGCCCTGGATGCAAGCACCCTCGCACTGGCCCGAATGGTTGCACACCACGGAGCAGACCGCGCTCATGGGATTGTTCTGGAACAGCAGCTCGCCCGCCTCTTGCAGACGGCGCTGCTTAAAGAGGTCGATAACCTGCGGAATGGGCGTCTGCACCGGACAGCCCTTGATTTGACAGAACGCCTTTTTGCAGCCCAGACAGCGATTTGCTTCCTCAACGATGTGGATAGGCACGCAATTCCCCTCTATCGACCTGGACGAAATCGGCTTCTTAAACCAATTTGCCCGAATTAATAACCATAGATACGTCAACAGTGCGGAAAAGGGCACCGAAAAGCATCTCACAAACGCGCAGTAGCAACCCTTCCCTCGCACGGAGCCACTGTGCAGCCCCGTCATCGAGATCAAAAGATTCGCCACCCCTACGAATGGCGAATCTCTCTACAGGCAGACGCCGTCTTTCCAGATACTGATCTCGTGGCAGCCGCGGCGCTCGGCACTCGTTAGCTTACCGCTCGCTGTATCCAGTACCAGCTGATACAGGTCGCGGGCAGCCTCGTCGAGTGTGCGTTCGCCTGTGGCAATCACGCCGGCGTTAAAGTCCATCCAGTTGGCCTTGTGGTCGCACAGACGCTGATTGGTGAACACCTTGAGGGTGGGCGCCGGTGCACCAAACGGCGTGCCGCGTCCAGTCGAGAACAGAATCACGTGACAGCCAGCAGCCGTCAACGCCGTGGTGGATACCATGTCGTTGCCCGGGCCGCACAACATGTTCAGGCCATGCTTGGTGACCTGACCGGCATACGGCAGCACGTCGACGATGGGTGCGGAGCCGCCCTTTTGCACGCAGCCGCAACTCTTGTCCTCGAGCGTGGTGATGCCACCGTCCTTGTTACCGGGACTCGGGTTCTCGTAGACCACCTCACCATGGCTAATAAAGTAATCCTTAAAACCGTTAAGCATGCCAGAGGCAGCGTTAAAGACCTGCTCGTTCTCGCAGCGATCGAGCAGGATGCTCTCCGCGCCAAACATCTCGGGCACTTCGGTGAGCACCGACGTGCCGCCACGGGCGACGACCATATCGCTCACGCGACCGATCGTGGGGTTGGCGGTAATGCCCGAAAGACCGTCAGAGCCGCCGCACTTAAGACCAATAACCAGCTCTGAGGCCGGAATGGGCTCACGCTTGGCCTGCTTGGCCAGGCCAGCCAGCTCGGACAGAATCTTGTGGCCCTCGATCTGCTCGTCGGCTACATCCTGGCAGGTGAGAAAACGAACGCGCTCGTGATCGAAGTCACCGAGCTCGTCGAGCACCTGCTGATGCGTGCAGTTCTCGCAACCGAGCGACAAGAACAGCACGCCCGCGGCGTTTGCATGACGCGACAGCGCCACCAGCAGACGACGGGTCTGGGCATGGTCGGCGCCGGTCTGTGAGCAACCGAACGGATGCGGGAAGTAATAGACGCCCTCCAACGAGCCCTCGACCAGGTCCTGAGCCTGCTCGCACATGGCACGAGCGACTTCGTTGACGCAACCGACGGTGGGAATGATCCAAAGCTCATTGCGCGTGGCGGCACGACCGTCGGCACGGCGGAAGCCCATAAAGGTCTCGGCCTCGACCGGCTCAACGACCGGATGTGTCGGATTGTAGGCGTACTCGATCTCACCCGAGAGGTTGGTCTTCACGTTGTGCGTGTGCAGCCACTGGCCGGGCTGAATGTCCTTCGTCACGTGGCCGATGGGAAGACCGTACTTGATGACATCCTCACCGGCTGCAATGGCGCGCACGGCCATCTTGTGACCCTGCGGGATATCCTCCGCGGCAACGACCTCGCCCACGCCGGGAACCTCGACGGCAGCACCCTTGGCGAGCGGCGACAGCGCAACGATGACGTTGTCGGCCGGATTGATCTGGATAGTGTTCATTACAAAGAGTCCTAACCCTACAGGTTGAGCAGAAGTCGAGTGACGCCCGCCAGTTACCCGGCGGGCGTACAGAAGGATTTAGGCCTGAGCGTTCGCGAACGCCTGCTTGACGCCCTCGGAGCGCACGACGGCGAGAACGTTGACGACAAACTCCTCCAGGCCGGCGATCTGCGTAAGATCCTCGCCCCACATTTGCTCGTTGGAGAGCACATCGTGCACCAGCTCGGCGTCGTCGGCGCCGGCGTGAGCAGCGTAGAAGTCGAGCACAAAGGCGTCGTCCTGAGCGGTGTACTCGGTGCCGTCGGAGCGACGCAGGTGCAGGCCGTCGCCCTCGCGGGACACGAGCTCCTGCGTGTAGAAGGAGATGAGCGTGGCCAGGCTCGTCGCCAGGCACTTGGGCAGGTTGCCGGTCTCGGCAGCGTAGTCCTTGAGCGTAGGCAGGTCGCGGGCACGCCACTTAGCCGTGGAGTTGAGGCAGATGGAGAGCAGCGCGTGGTCGATAAACGGGTTGTCGAAGCGGTTCTCAACAGCGGCGGCAAAGGCCTTGCAGTCCTCGACATCCAGGTCGGCGGCAAGCGTCGGAATGACCTCGTCGTAGAGCATAGTGTTCATGAAGCCGCGGACGGTCTCGTCGTGCATGCAATCGCGCACGATATCAAAGCCGGCAACCCAGGAACCCGGGACAAAGGCAGTGTGGGCGCCGTTGAGGATGCGGACCTTGCGCTTCTTGTACGGGGTGACGTCGAGGGTCACAAAGACACCCGGCAGACCGGCCTTCACGAAGGGCAGACGCTCCTTGAGCGATTCGTCACCCTGGATGCCCCACATCTGGAAGGGCTCACGCACGGCCAAGAACGGATCTTCATAGCCCAAGCGCTCGGCCACGGCAGCGGCCTCCTTGGGATCGCGGATGCGACCCGGAACGATGGTGTCGACGAGCGTGGTGCAGACGGTGCAGTCGTTGGCCATCCACTGCGAAAACTCGTCCTCCCAGCCCCAGTCGCTCACGTACTGGTTCATGATGCGCAGCAGCTCCTCGCCGTTATGGTCGATGAGCTCGCAGGCGAGCACGATGACGCCCTGCTTGCCGGCAGCCCAGCGGGCATGGAGCACCTGGGCAAGCTTGGCAGGGAAGCTCGCGGGGGGCATGTCGTCGGCCTTGCAGGACGGATCGTAGGCGATACCGGCCTCGGTGGTGTTGGAGACGATAATCTCCAGGTCGTCGGAAACGGCGACCTCCATCATGGCACGGTAGTCAGCCTCGCGATACGGATTGAGGCAACGGCTGCAGGCGCTGATCACGCGGGAATCGTCAACCGTGTCACCGTTCTCCTTGCCGCGCACCAGTACGGTGTACAGGCCATCCTGGGCATTGATACCATCGGCGAAATCGAAGGCGCCGCTGATGGGCTGCACCATGACGACCTTGCCGTTCCAACCGGTGGCCTCGTTGCCCATATCGAAGAAACGATCGACGAAGGCGCGCAGGAAATTGCCCTCGCCAAACTGCAGGACCTTCTCGGGGGCGTCCTTGGGCAGCACGTAGCCCTCGTAGCCGATCTCCTCGAGCGTCTCGTAGCTGATGTTATTCATAGAGGTTTTCCTCTCAACTCAAGTCCCGGTACGGCATCGCCGCACCGAGTTGCATTCATGATTGTTTAAACAGCGGGACTATTTATCGATCGTCTCGATAGTGCTCTCGCCGATCTTGCCGCGCTCCCAGCGACCATTCGACAGGTCGTTGGAAATGGAATTGAACTTCTTCTCGGTAATGTCGTAGAGAGCGAAGATGATCAAGGCTGCCACCAGAAGGGCGCAAGCGGGATAAATCGTCAGAGCGCCCTTGATGCCAAGCAGCGTGGCGGCCGTCTGGGGCTTATTTGCCACATATCCGGTAAGGGCAAGGATGCCGCCGGAAATGATCGCGGCAAGGGATTGCGCAAGCTTACGAGAAAAGTTGAACGCGGCGTAGGTCGTACCCTCCTTGCGAATTCCCGTGTGCCATTCACCGTAATCGATAACATCGGAAACCAGGTTCCAGGTGATACCGTTGGGGATGGCAAGCGCGACGTAGCCGATGGTGACGAAGATGATGAACGTCACGGTATTGGTCGGCAGGATGAAGTTGAGGCCGTTTGCCACAGCGCCGACGATAAAGCAGGCGACGCACGTGCGCTTCTTGCCAAAATGCTTGACGAGCGTCGGGATGGCGAGAATGGCGACAACCGACGTTCCGATCATGATGCCGTTGACAACGGGCTGCAACGCGATGTTACCCAGGTTGTACTGGCAGAAATACACCATCATGGTGTTGTTGGTGTTCATGGCCGAAATGGTAAACAGCGTAAGCAGGATAACTGCTCCCAGGTTCTTGTTGGTGAAAACGACCTTGAAATACGTGCTGAATGCGCTCGACTTCTTGCCGGCCTTTCCCGCAGCCTTCTCCTCGGCCTGTCGATCGATACGGATATGCTCGCGCGTTCCCAAAAAGCAGATGGCGAATCCGGCGATGCCGCACAGTCCCATGACGACAGCTGCAATCGTATAGCCGTGCGGATTGCCGTCGAGCGTGTCGCCACCCGCAAAGAACAGGACCAATGGGATGAACGCTACGCCCGTGATGAGCTGTGCGCAAAGCGAACCGGCCTGGCGCGTTGACGCCATGTGCGCGCGGTCATCGACGTCACGCGTCATTACCGTGGCCAGAGATCCGTACGGCACGTTGGTGAAGCTGTATACGACGCCCCAGATCATGTAAGTTATCAGCGCATAGGCAATTTTACCTGCCATGGGAATATCGGGCGCAGTGAAGGTCACCACGGTTAGAACGGCAAGGATCACGGCCGAAACCATCATGACCGGACGAAACCGACCGTGCTTGCCAATCTTCTTTCTACCGTCGACGAATGCACCGGCAATCGGGTCCATGAACGCATCGAAAATCTTGGTGACGGCGAAAATCAGGCTCACTACGCCCGGCGAAATCAGACAGATGTCAGTGTAGAACTTGGTCAGATAGGCTTGACCAAGATCGAACATGAATCCATTGCCCAAATCGCCAAAGCCATAGCAGATTTTCTCACGCCAGCTCAGCTTGATATCCTGCGAGCTCTGCATAGATCTCGAATCCGCCTGAGCAGACACGATCTGCTCGTTTTTCTGTTGCCCTGTTCCCATATGGTCCCTCCCCTTTGCAACCGATTTCACCAATCGGAGCACATACAGATCTATGCCTCGGCAGTGTCCAGATCGAAGCCAAAGTAGCGAACGGAATTGTTGTAGCTGATATCGCGCACGATGGTGCCCAGCAGCTCCATGTCGGCCGGATACTTGCCCTGCTCAACCCACTCGCCGATCACGCTACACAGCACGCGACGGAAATACTCGTGGCGCGGGTAGGACAAGAAGGAGCGGGAGTCGGTGAGCATGCCGACAAAGTTGCCCAGGACGCCCTCGTTAGCCAGAGCCGTGAGCTGCTCGCGCATACCGACCTCGTTGTCGTTGAACCACCAGGCGGAACCGTTCTGGATCTTACCGGCAGTCGGAGCCTCCTGGAAACAGCCCATCACGGTATCGATCATGGTGTTGTCGATGGGATTCAAGCTGTACAGGATGGTCTTGGGCAAGCCGCAGGTCTCCTGGATGGAGTTGAGGAAATCGGCGAGCTGGTCGGACGGCGTGTAGTTGGAGATGCAGTCATAACCGGTATCGGGGCCGAGCTTGGCAAACATGGCGCGGTTGTTGTCGCGCTTGCAGCCAAAGTGCAGCTGCATGGCCCAGCCCAGGCGGACATACTCACCGGCGACAAACTGCATAAAGGCGGTCTTGTACTTGAGGACCTCTTCCTCGGTGAGCGGCTCGGCAGCCAGGCCCTTGGCAAAGATGGCCTCGATCTCATCGGCGGTAGCCGGGACGTACATAACGTAATCGAGTGCGTGGTCGGAGGCGCGGCAGCCCAGCTCGTGAGCAACGTCGTAGCGCTTGGAGATGGCAGACTTCATGCCCTCAAAGTCGCCGACCTCAACGCCAGCAACCTCGGAAAGATGCTTGCAGTAGTCGGCGAACTCCTGGCCGCGCTCGATGCGCAGAGCGGCGTCGGGGCGCATGGCGGGAACGACCTGAACGTCAAAACTGTCATCGGCGGCAATCTTCTTGTGCCACTCAAAGCTGTCGGCGGGGTCGTCGGTAGTGCAGATCATGCGGACGTTGGACTGCTTGATCAGGTTGCGGCAGGTAAAGCTGGCCTCGGCGAGCTTGGCGTTGGCAAGGTCCCAGACCTCCTGGGCGGTCTTGCCATTGAGGACGCCCTCGTAGCCAAAGTAGCGCTTAAGCTCCAGGTGGCTCCACTCAAAGACGGGATTGCCGACGCAGCGACCCAGGGTCTCGGCCCACTTTTGGAACTTCTCGCGAGCAGGGGCGTCGCCAGTGATAAAACGCTCGTCGACGCCGTTGGCGCGCATCAGGCGCCACTTGTAGTGGTCGCCGCCCAGCCAAACCTCGGTGATGTTCTCGAAACGCTTGTCCTCCCAGATCTCCTTGGGAGAAATGTGGCAATGGTAGTCGACGATGGGCATGCCCTCGGCAAAGCTGTGGAACAGTTCCTCGCCGGTCTTGGTGCTCAGCAGGAAATCCTGATCGTCCATGAAGTTTTTCATCAAACAACCCCTTTGTTTGCGGAGCGGGCGCACAATACGCTCGTCATCCTCTAGGTGAACGTTCACCATACTAATCCATTACGACTCAAAAGGTGAACGTTCACCTAACTACCATGGGGTAAACGGTAGGTTTTGACCGATTAACGGTTGCCGAGCCATGGATCCTGCGTTGAAGCGGCACAAAGAAAGGCCGCTGACGGCAGATTCGCCATCAGCGGCCTTCGAAACAATTTTTCGATCCCCTGCCAAAAAATACGCGGCAAGTAGGGAACTCCCTAAACGCATTAGATTCCGGCGAGCTCGCAGTAACGATCGACGTTGCTGGCAAACACCATCTCAACAGCCCCCTTTTGCACAGGCTCCGCCGGTGTCTTTCCCCACAGCAGGTAATCGCCTAAGGTCTTGGCGCCACGATATGCCAAACTCACCGGGTCCTTGTAGACGATGTTGGTAAAGATGCCCCGACGCAAAGCCAGCGCACTTTCTGGGAACAGGTCGTTGCCAATCACCATTACTTCGCCGGCCTTGTTAGCCGAGACAAGCGCATCGGCAATCAGCTCAGAGCCCACGGCGAACACGCTGCAGATCAACTCGGGGGCTTCCGATGACTTTAGACGCTGGTTGAGCTCGTGCTCGAGCTGCTTGACCTGGGCATGAGCACCGGTCAGATCCTCGACCTGCCAGGGAACATTGTGCTCGCGAAGGTAATTGTGGAAGGCGCGAGCGGTCAAATAGTGCGAGTCGGTATAGGGGTCGCCCGCCAATAAAAGCACGCGGGTATCGGTCCCAGAAGCGTGAACCAGGTTGGCTGCCTGCTCGGCCATCAGGCTACCCGCCGTGGAGTAGTCGGCCAAACTAGCGCCCAGACGATCGAGGTGAGGGCGGTCGCCGTCAACGAGCTCAATCGTCACGCCTGCCTCGGCGATCTGCCCCAAAAGCTCAGTCGCACGATCGTCGCCCGGCGCATAGGCGAGCAAGCCATCAATCTTCTCGCCCACCTGCAGACGCTCGTCGATTTGCTCGAGTGCATCAGCGTAGCCGCCCACGCCAAATTCAACGCGCTCAACCGTAATGCCCCGGTCGATGACCTCCTGTTCAAAGCGATTGCAGCCTTCCCACAGGTAACGGAAAAAGTACGCTCCCTCGCGCGATGCGCGGGGCAGGCAAAACACCAGATTGATATCCTTGCGGCGCAGGCTTGAGGCACTTGTGTTGCGGTGATAGCCCATGGCCTCGGCCTTAGCGTTCACCTTGGCGCGCACGGATTCGCTCACGCCGGCCTTTCCCGTCAGAGCCTTGTGCACGGTATTGATGGAAACGCCAAGCTCGGCGGCTATGTCCTTCATGGTTACGCGAGCGCTCATGCGGTTACTCCGTTATAGATAAGTTGCCAATTAATAGTCCAGTTAACGATACCCCAAAAATACTCTTCGACTCGCCGTGCTCTCCCTCAAATGCACAAAGCGCCCCGCGAACGGATGCCCGCGGAGCGCTTGGATGTCCGGACCTTATTTGATACCGCGGCCCAAGTCTTCGGCGATTTTGTCCACGCCCTTAAGTGCGGCGCACGTCTTTTTGTTGGAGCAATGCCCGGTGCAAACGCCACCCTGAGCGCAGTCGGCGCAGGTGCCCTTGCGGTAGATGCGCACGCACACGGCGACAAACGCAATACCGATAACAGCCAGTACAACAACATCGATAGGTGCCATAGCAAGCCTCCTCTAGTTAACCATCACTTACTTTACCCCATTCTCCACCTACCAAATAGGGACAGGTTTATTTTGGTCGGTTTTATCTGCGGAAACGCCACATCTTACTTCTGGAGCAAAGCAATCTGTCCCCCCATTGCGTCAAAAAGCCCGAGTGTCACTGAGACACCCGGGCTCGTGGAAAGGGGTTGATCCTTATTCGGACTTAGGCGGAAACTGCAGCGGAAGCAGTGTTGGTCTCGTCCTCGTCGGTCCAAGCGTGCTTGGGCATAGGACGGAAAATCTGGAAGAGCATCGCGACCAGCAGCACGATAGCCACAACCGTCCAGAAGCCAAACTGCCCAAGGACAAGCAGGTTATAGAACTGGTTGATGAACAGGCCGATCACCCAAGCGAAGGCGCACTCGTAGCCGAGGGCAATCGCGGTCCACTTGCCGGAATCCATCTGGTTGCGGATGGTACCCATAGCGGCAAAGCACGGAGCGCACAGCAGGTTGAACGCGCCGAAGGCAACGCAGGCGCCCATGGTGGGGAACATGCCGGCAAACGCGGTCCACAGGCTCGGATCGGTCTCGGCGGCATCGGCAACGGACAGCAGCGAGCCGGCGGTGGCGACGACGTTCTCCTTGGCGACAAGACCCGAGACGGACAGTGCTGTTGCCTGCCAGGTGCTAAAGCCGAGCGGGGCGAAGATCCAGGCGATCAGGTTGCCGAGCATGGCAAGCACGGAGTAGTCCATGAACTCCTCGGGGATGCCGTCCATCGCAGGCAGGAAGCCAAAGGAACCGTTGTAGCTACCAAAGTTGGAGAGGAACCAAACCACGACAGTGGAGGCAAAGATGACCGTGCCGGCCTTCTTGATAAAGGCCCAGCAGCGCTCCCACACGTGCAGCGCCCAAGAGCGAATCGCCGGGAAGTGGTAGGCAGGAAGCTCCATAACAAACGGCGTCGGGCGACCGGCGAAGAGCTTGGTCTTCTTGAGCATGAGGCCCGAGGCGATGACGGCAAAGACGCCCAGGAAGTAGAAGAGCGGGCTGATCCACGCGGCGGTGGTGGAAGAATCGCCGATGATGGAGCCCATGAGCAGGGCGATGATCGGCAGCTTAGCGCCGCAGGGAATAAACGTGGTGGTCATGACCGTCATGCGGCGGTCCTTCTCGTTCTCGATGGTCTTGGTGGCCATGACGCCGGGGACGCCGCAGCCCGAGGACACGAGCATGGGGATGAAGGACTTACCGGACAGGCCGAAGCGGCGGAACACGCGGTCCATAATGAAGGCGACGCGGGCCATGTAGCCGCAGTCCTCCAGGAAGGACAGCATGACGAACAGCAGGAACATCTGCGGCACAAAGCCGAAGATGGCGCCCAGACCGCCGACGATACCGTCACAGACGAGCGAATCGACCAGGCCACCGTCCTCGGTGCCGCCCACCACGAGGGCGTCGTGAACCATGGTGGTAATACCCGGAACATACGGGCCGTACTGTGCCGGGTCGACCGAGTCGGCATTGTCACCCGCAGCCTCGACGGCCGCGTCGTAGGCGTCGCGACCCTGGCCGAGCACATACCAACCGTCGGTACCGAAGAGCTGGTCGTTGGTGAAGTCGGTCACCGTGCCGCCCAAGGTAGAAACGGCGATGTAGTACACGCAGAACATGATGACCACA
>URTD01000001.1 GCA_900550735.1 uncultured Collinsella sp. | reverse complement strand
AAGGCAAGACGATCTCGGCCGACATGAAAGACGACGCCTCCTTTACCGAAGGCCTGAGAAACAACATCTACCAACTGGCCGTCACCCATACGATTCCCGACGGCGACGATTTATTCGTCAAAAAATGCGGCAGTGAAAAACTGTTTCTCTCCATCCCGCCATCCGATTCCCTGGCCTTTTACCCGGAAATCCACCTCAAAGATCTGGACGGCCGGCCCATCCTGCTCTTATCGCACATCGGCTTTTGGATGCAGATGACCAAAGACAAGACGCCGAACACCCGTTACCTCCTGCAGGTCCAGCGCGAGTCCTTCCTGGAGCTGGCCCAAAATTCCGACTATCCCTGCTTTTCCTCGAGCTACTTCATGCACCGCGGCGAGGACATGCCGGGGCGCATCAATGTGCCCATCGTCGACGAAGAATGCCAAACCGACTATTACCTGGTCTGCCTGAAAAGGGATGCCAAGCGTTACGAACCCTTATTCCGCCAAATCGACGAGCAGACGATCTATTGATTTTCTTCCTCTTCCTTGTCCCGGCGCAATTTATCCTCTACCTGAGCCTTCAGATCCTGCCAGGCCTCCGTAAACCACTGCCGGCGGGCCTCTTCATCCCACAGGCACTGGATTGCTTTGGTCAAGGCATCGCCCAAGAGGAGGTTCTCCGTCTGCTGGCTGCGGTAGACGCCGAGCTTACAAGCATTAGCAAAGTGTTCACAATTATGGAACAACAAGTCATAGTCCTTGTTGCCCAAACAAGCCCGGGCAAAGGCGATCGTATCGTCGACGTCACAGAGGCTTTCCCGTTCCTTTTCCGTATACTGACGAACTTCGATTTCACCACCCTGGCGAAACTGCTCAAACGACGTGGCCTGTATCTCCGTATCCCACCAGTCGACGGGATTATAATCGTCGTCGCCGGCAAAAGAAATGACCTCGTCGTCACTGACATAGATACCGTGATGGTAATATAAGCCGCCGATGCGCCGCACGCGGATATGATCGCCCTTTTTAGGCTCGGCTTTGACCCAGCATTCTTCCGGCGCCGGGTCTTCCAATACGGCCAAAAGAGAATCGACATCAATGGCCATATTCCTCATCTCCTAACAAAGTGTACCCCTTGAGACTCACAGGTCTCTTAAAAATGACGCTTCTTCAAAAATTCCAAAAAGGCCCGACAGCCATGATCGACGTCATCCCAGGTCTTCTGGAAATCCCGGGTGTACCAGGGATCGGCCACGTCGCCGGGACACTCGGTCCAATCGAGCAAGCGCGTAATCTTTCCGTCGGGGCCTGCGTCGCCAAAGATGCGACGCAGGCCCCGCGCGTTCTCAGCATCCATATAGACAATGTGATCCCAGTCGCCATACTCCGCGCGACGCACCTGGCGGGCACGGTGCGCAACGACGGGAATCCCGACTTCGCGCAGCTTGGCGACCGTGCCATGATGCGGCGGGTTGCCAATCTCCTCAGTTGAAGTCGCCGCGGAATCGATGACAAATTCGCCCGCGCGCCCGGCGCGCCGCACCAGCTCGGTAAACACCGACTCAGCCATCGTCGAGCGACAGATGTTCCCATGACAGATAAACAGTACGCGTTGCATAGGGCGATACCTTTCATATAGAAGGCTGCTAAAGAGTCGAAGCCGGGCGCATGCCAAGTTTTATTTCTTGGCCAGTTTGAAGTAGCGCTCAAATATCAATTCGAAAACGTAATAGAACATCAATCGACTGTCGAGGTCCATGCTGCCCAAGCGGATTTCTTTTTGCACGGTGTAGATGGGGTAGTCGGCTAGTTTCGAGAGAGAATTTCGAGAAAAGCCGGTGAGCGTGACGACCTTGCATCCGCGCGTTTTGGCTATCGATGTGGCGTCAATAGACACCTGCGTCTCGCCGCTTACGGAAACGCTGAAGACCAGGTCGTTTTTGCCGAGGAGTTCTGCGTAATGCCTCATGACATGGCGTTCACTGAGCGTATCGGTGTTCTTGCCCATTATTTTGAGCTTTTCAGCCATTTCGAGGCACGGGTACTTCGAAAAGCCCGAGCAGAAGAACACGATATGCGAGGCGTCCTGGATAAGACTCACGACCGAATCGATGACCCGGTCGTTAAGCAGATCTTTGGTCTGTACGAGCTGGGTATCAAGAGGAAGCGCCTCGATAGTGAATCGATTGCGGTCGAGCGAGGCGGAATACGATTGTTTGAGCTCTGTAAACCCCGAGAAGCCAAGCTTGTGAGCAAGCCTGACGATTGTATTGGGAGCGACGAAGAACCGTTCAGCAACGCTCTTAAGCGTGACATCGTCAATATCATCACGCAGCTCGATGATGTAGCGCATGATCTCGCTTTCGAGATCGTTGAGCTTGCTCTCGCCAGCTCGCACATGATCATAAAAAGATTCTTGATCTTTCATAAGATGTTTCAGCCCCTCGCACCTCGTCGTATATATGGTACCGCTTTGTGTTGCCAGGTGAGAAATCGGTAATCGGTCAAGATTGCCTATTGCCCATGAACTGGGCAAACGCGCGTGTCTGCCTACACATATCTGTGTCGTGAGCGAAATCATGTGTCCCCGTTTCGCATTGGCCCACACGGGGACTCTCAAATGACCTTATGTCGCAAAATATCAATCGAAACGAAGCAAGCCGAGGACAACCGCGGAGCCCAAGGTCTTCGAGAACACCGATCAGCCAACCCTGGAGGGACGGAACATGAAGGATAAGCTCAATATTGTGATCGTTGGCGGCGGCTCCACGTGGTGCCCTGGCATTCTTAAAGCCCTGACCAAGCACATGGACATTCTGCCGCTGAACCGCGTGATGCTCTATGACATCGATGCCGAGCGTCAGCGTCCGATCGGCGAGTTTGGCAAGATCCTCTTCGCTGAGGAGGAGCCCGGTGTGGAGTTTGGTTACACCACCGATAAGGACGAGGCTTACACCGACGTCGACTTTGTGCTCTGCCAGATTCGTACCGGCGGCTACGAGATGCGTAGCAAGGACGAGAAGATTCCGCTGCATATGGGAATCATCGGCCAGGAAACGGTGGGCCCTGGCGGCATGGCTTACGGTATGCGCTCCATGCATGACATGGTTGAGATCGTCAACGACGTTCGCGCTCATAGCCCGGAGGCGTGGATTATCAACTACACCAACCCGGCTGCTATTGTGGCATATGGTCTCGAGCGCGTCCTGCCCGATGAGCATCGCGTCCTCAACATCTGCGATCAGCCCGTCAACCTCATGCGCTCTTACGGTCGCCTGCTCGGTCGCGATATGAGCAAGACGGAGCCCGTGTACTTTGGCCTCAATCACTTCGGTTGGTTCAAGCACATCTACGATGAAGAGGGCCATGACCTCGTCCCGCAGATTAAGGAGTACACGGAGAAGAACGGCTTCCTTCCTGCCGATGCCGAGCAGCGTGACCAGTCCTGGCTCGACACCTACGCCATGGTCAAGGACATGCTCGAGGACTTCCCCGACTATCTGCCCAACACTTATCTGCAGTACTATCTGTATCCCGAGTACAAGGTCGCTCACCTCGACCCCGACTACACTCGTTCCGACGAGGTCATCAACGGTCGTGAGAAGCGCGTGTTCGCCGAGTGCGAGCGTGTTGCCAAAGTCGGCACCGCAAAGAACTCCTCGGTTGTGCAGAACGATGCTCATGGCGATATGATCGTGGAAATCACCTCGGCCATTTATCGCAACACCAACAAGACCTTCATTGTCATCGTGCCCAACAACGGCATTATCGAGGGTATGCCCGATGACGCCATGGTCGAGGTCGCAGCAAGCGTGGGCGCCAATGGCCCGCAGCCCTATGCCGTTGGCAAGATTGGTACCTTCTATCGCGGTCTTATGGAGAACCAGTACGCCTATGAGCGCCTGACTGTTGAGGCTTGGATGGAGGGTTCCTACGAGAAGGCCCTGCAGGCACTCACGCTTAATCGTCTGGTCGGTGACGCAAAGAAGGCGCGTAAGGTGCTCGATAAGCTCATTGAGGCCAATAAGGATTACTGGCCGGAGCTTAAGTAACTAGTTCCATAGCGCTTGACAACTGTTATGGGGCGTGTGGGTTGTAGAACTGCACGCCCCGTTTCTTTAAGAGGGGTATCCCATGAACAAAGATGAGCTGCTGGCAAAGTTCCAGCGCCTGGGCAAAGTCCTCATGACGCCTGTCCTGATCCTGCCAATCGCCGGCATCCTTCAGGGCTTTGGTAATGCCTTTACCAGCCCCACCCTTACGGCAGCTGTTCCCTGGCTTGCTGCTCCGGGCTTTGCGATTTTCTTTTCGATTCTTAAGGCTGCAGCCGGCATCGTTATGAACAACATCCCGGTTATCTTCTCGATTTGTCTCGCCTATGGCTTCGCCAAGTCCGAGAAGGCTACCGCGGCGCTTTGTGGCTTTTTGGGCTACATGTGCATGAACTCCGTGATGGGCACGTTCCTTACGGCGACTGGCGTTATCGATCCCGCGAATCTTACGACGGGCCAGAGCACGATCCTCGGTATCACCACGCTCGACACTGGCGTTATCGGCGGTCTTCTGGTGGGTGCAATCGTCGCGTGGCTGCATAACCGCTACTACAAAATTGAGCTGCCTGCCGTGTTCTCCATCTTCAACGGCACGCGCTTTATCCCGGCGGTGACGCTGCTCTCATGCAGCATCCTCGCATTGGTCATGTCCTTTGTTTTCCCGTTTATTCAGAACGCTCTCGGCGCACTGTCCGAGTTCATCAAGACTACGGGTGCCTTTGGTGCATTTGTCTACGGCGCCGGCGAGCGCATGCTCCTGCCCTTTGGCCTGCATCACTTTGTCTATTTGCCGTTCTTCTTCACGTCGCTCGGTGGCGTCGAGACCATCGACGGCCAGACTGTTCAGGGCGCTATCAATATCTACAACGCGATCCTGGGCTCTCCCAGCACGCCGTTTAACATCGAGGTCAGCCGTTTTGTCATGAACGGTAAGGTTATCTTCGCCATGTTCGGCTTGCCCGGCGCTGCACTCGCCTTCTACAAGACGGCGCTTCCCAAGAACAAGAAGAAGACCGCAGCGCTCATGATCGCCATCGTGGTGCCTTGCATCCTCTCCGGCATTACCGAGCCGCTCGAGTACTCCTTCCTGTTTATCGCGCCCATCCTCTACGTGTTCCACGCTCTCATGGCTGGTCTTGCCTATGCACTGACCTATATCCTGCAGTTCAACGTGGCCGGTTCCGCGTCCTTCGGCGGCCCGCTCCTGTCGCTTATCTTTAATGGTATCATGGGCGCCGCAAAGGGTTCCAACTGGCAGGTTATCCTGTTCCTCGGCCCCATCTACTTCGTGGTGTACTACTTCGTCTTCAAGTTCATCATTCTTAAGAAGGGCCTTAAGACCCCCGGCCGCGAGGAAGAGTCCGACGATGAGGCCGAAAAGGCTCCCAAGACCGTGATCAGCGATCTCATTCCCGCCATCGTTGAGGCAGTGGGCGGCGACAACAATATTAAGTCTGTCGAGGCCTGTTTCACCCGTCTGCGCATCCAGCTCAATGACTGCGACAAGGTGGTTGATGACGCCGAGTTTACCGAAAAGCTCGAAGCGCGTGGCATCGTGCATGTTAACGGCGGCGTGCAGATTGTCTACGGCAACATGGCATCTAACTACGCAACCCAAATGCGCGAGCTGCTGGGTATGGAATAAACGCCCCACATATCTATAAAATCCGGTGTAGAAGGCGGCGGCAGACAATGCGTCTGTCGCCGCCTTTGAGTTACCCCACGCGCATTTCGTGTACTTCGGATACACGAAATCGTAGAAAAGCGTGTATCTGAAGTACACGAAATTGCACTGCTGAAGCTTCCAGGCGGATAAACATACTCATATTGGACGGCTTTCACCGGTTGCTCGCCACCCTGGGCTGTGTTCGCCCCTATGCCCGCATCGAGGGCTGTGCTGATTGACGGCGGCGCTCCCAGCGAGCCAACTTAATCGTCACCAGCGTGAGCGCCCAAGCCACAAGCGAGAACGCGGCGCCCACTGCGCCCACGTACGCAATGCCAATGCTGCTTACCACGGCGCCGCCCACTGCGGTGCCAAACGAAATGCCGACGTTAAACGCCATGGGCTCAACCGAACTTGCGAGTACCATCGACTTGGGATGGCGGCTGCGTGCCACGTCCATAAAGTGCGTGATGCACGACACCGAGAACAGGTACATGAGCAGCGCCAAGCTAAAGACAAAGACCAGCGCGAGCGGCATGGCGCCGCCCACAGCAAACAACCCGAGTAACGCCGCAGCCTGCAGCACAAACGTCACGAGCAGCGCCTTCATGCCAAAGCGCGCATCGATCCATCCGCCCAGGATGTTCGAAATCAGGCAGAACACGCCATAGGCCATGAGCGTGGTGCTGGCTTCGACCGTGCCCATGCCCAGCACTTGCTCAAGATAAGGCGTCACGTAGCCGTAGAACACATAGACCGACCCCACGCCAAACAAAAAGATGAGCATGCCGGTGATGATGCTCGGCTCGCGCAGTAGCCCCGCCTGCTCGCGAAAGGTGGCAGGCTCGTCGGTTTGCCCAGCGCGCGGCATAAACGCCACGAGCGCTCCGCAGATCAAAACGGCAAAGGTCAGCGTGCCGTACATGGCCACGTGCCAATCGAGCGTGTCGGCCACAAACTTGCCGATCGAAGTGACAAAGACCATTGCCACGGAAAACGCACCATATACCACCGAGATGGCAAGCGAAGTTTGCTGCGGGGACAGCAGCTCGGGGATGTACGTCACACCCACGGCGAGCAGTGCGCCCGAGACGGAGCCCAAGATGATGCGCGAGGCGAACAACACCTGGAAGTTGGGCGCCAACGCCATGACAAGATTGCCCAGCACAAAGACGATGCTGTAGCACACGAGCAGCTGGTAGCGGCGGAAGCGTCCCGTGCTGAGCGCAAGCACCGGTGTGGCGATAGCGTAGACGAGCGCAAACACGCTAATAAGTTGGCCCGCAGTGGCAAGCGATATGCCGAGTTCCGTCGCCAAGTCGCTTTCGATGCCGATGACCACGAACTCGGAGCAGCCGAGCGAGAATCCCAACAGCATGAGCAGCGCCAGGCAAAGATTGGTGCGCGCGGGGGAGAGCGCGGCGGCGGTTGACTTGCTTTTAGGCGTGGTTGCGGCGGTCAAGGTTGTCACTCCAATGTCGCATGAATAAGCGGGATTCAATCCCTGCAACTCTAACAGAATGTGACAAAGAGACAGTCCCTTTGTCACATTGCGCTGCCAGCCAGTCGCCCAAACCATCACAACATTCGGCAAAAATCTCGAAATCGAGGAAAAGCGTCGAATGTTGTGACGGTTTTCCTGTCTGTGCCGACGAGCTCCAGCGCCGTCTGGGGGTATAAGGCTAGCAAGTGTTTATTTGCGAGGCCTAAGGGGCGCCCCGTATGGATATCGATAACTTTGAATGGTGGTATAGCGAGGGCGAGGCTCCGGACGAGGAGTGGGACGAGCCCGCGCCGCGTGACGTGTCGAGCGACGAGGACGAGACCGGCAACGATGCCGCTGTCGAGCCTGATGCCGCCTCCGATGCCGCCGAGCCCCTGACCTTTGAGCGGGCTTGGGCCCAAGCCGAGGCCGACGAGGCTAAGGCCGATGCCACGGCCACACTCGGTGAGCCGGCGGACATGTCCATCTCGCCGGCCAAGACCCCGCAGCCGCGCCATAACATCGACCCCGGCAGCACGGCATCCTTCAGCATACTCGACGTGCCCGCGCAGGGTGCTCAGGCGCCTGCGCCCACGCATCGCCCCGACCTGGCTCGCGAGGAAGACGCGGGCCGCCGCTCTCCGCTCGGTCCCATCCTCATCGCCTTCATGGCCGGCGTCATCGCTTGCTCGGCGATCGGAAATGTCTGGAGCCATGTGGAGCAACAGCGCAAAGATGCCGCCAAGGTCGAGATGTCTGTCGAGCAATCGCTCAGCCGCACGCGCTCGGTGCATGTGTCGGTCGAGGTCAAGGACGGTGCGACATGGGACACCGCCCGCGGCGATAGTCAGATGCTCATCCACATCGTGGGCCGCACGCTCAAAGGGCAGACGATTGACGAGTATCAATACGTCAATTCCGCTGGTGACGGCATCGAGCTTAAGCCCGGCGACTACGAGCTCACCGTCGATGAACCGCCCGTCGCCACCGATGGCACGCGCTTCCGCGCCTCAAAGCGCATGGTTCCCGTGAGCTTTAACTCGCAGGCGCCCGATACGGTCGACAGCACGCCGCAGGGCGGATTCGACCTTTACGCAATCGCTCAATAGCTGCGCCTGCCGCTTCTCCTTGCCGCCAAGAGTGGGACAATAGCCCTCGACACTATTGTTTACTTTTGGAGGAAGTAGCATGTCTACCGTCACTACCATCAAGCGCGGCGGCCTTACCGCGGCCATCGATTCCATGGGTGCCCAGCTCACGAGCCTTGCCCTCAACGGCAATGAGTATCTGTGGCAGGGCGACCCGGCCTTTTGGGGCAAGCATGCGCCCATCCTGTTCCCCATTGTGGGCTCACTGCGCAACAACACGGCGGCGTCTGCGGCCGGCACCTGCGAGATGCCGCGTCACGGCCTCGCGCGCATCGTCGAGCACAAGCTGGTCGAGGTCTCCGAGGACGGCTCGTCCGTCACCTACGAGATCACCGACACGCCTGAGTCGCTCAAGGCTTTCCCCTTCCACTTTAAGCTCAACATTACCTATGCCCTAACCGGCGACGCCACGCTTACCCAGACCTTTGCCGTCACCAACACCGGCGACGTGGACCTGCCGTTCTCGGTGGGTGGCCACCCTGCATTTAACGTGCCGGCTCCCGGTGCCGAGGACGAGACGTTCGAGGATTACGAGCTGGCATTTACCGAGGCTTGGACCAACGAGGCCCCCATCATTACGCCCGATGGTCTCATGACGTTCGAGGGCAGCTACAAGGCGCCCGATAACTCTGACGTGCTGCCCATCACGCACCGCAGCTTCGATAACGATGCCATCATGTTCACCGATACCCCGGGTTCCACGCTCACGCTGCGCGGTCGCAAGTCGGGCCATGGCGTCAAGATCGACTTTGAGGGCTTTAAGTACATCGGCGTGTGGTCTGCCGCCAACGACGCCCCGTTTGTGGCGCTCGAGCCCTGGACCGGTCACACCACCATGGACACCGAGGACGACGTCTTTGAGCACAAGGTCAACACCATTACGCTGGCGCCGGGCGAGACGGACGTCCGCAGCTTTAGCGTAACGCTGCTCTAGATGTGACAAAGGGACAGTCCCTTTGTCACATTCCCACCCGCTAAGCCTCCCTGCCACATCCGGCAGGGAGGCTTTTTGGTAGGTAGTCATTGGGGACGTTCTTAAACGACTACTGTGTGTCTATTAATTTTTCGCGCACATGCCGCGCTGCTGGTTGCGGGCGTATATCCTGTCTTATTGTCAGTAACGCAAAATAGGGAAGGCACCAGATGCAACCTCGGCAACAGCGCGGCATGCAGACCCAGCCGGTATGCAGCCGTCGCATCTTTTTGGGTAGCGCTCTCGCTGCGAGCGCTTCCGTCGTCGCCGGTGCGCTCGCCGGCTGTCAGCGCCCGTCCACGCTCAAAGTGGTTCAGCCCACGACGGGCGGCGGTCGCGACGACCTGTCCGATTCCGTGATCGGCAAGGACAAGATCCGCATTGGCATGGAGGCGGCCTACGCCCCGTACAACTGGCAGGTTTCCGAAGCCAGTGAGTACACCATCCCCATCGACAACGTGCAGGGCGCCTATGCCGATGGCTACGACGTACAGATCGCCAAGATCGTCTGCAAGGCCCTCGGTGGCGAGCCCGTTGCCGTCAAGCAGAGCTTCTCGGGCCTTATCGATTCGCTCAACAACGGCCAGATCGACCTCATTATTGCCGGCATGAGCACCACGCCCGAGCGCGAGGAGTCCGTCGGCTTTTCCGATCCGTACTTTATCGGCTACTTTGGCCTGTTCGTAAAAGAGGGCTCGCCCTACCAAAGCGCGACCAAGCTCAGCGACTTTAGCGGCGCCACGGTGCTCGGCCAAAAGGACACGATGCTCGACACCGTCATCGACGAGATCCCGGGCGTCGTTCACAAGAATCCGGTCGATTCGGTGCCCACGGTGTTTTCGAACCTGCTGCAGGGCACCTGCGACGCCGTGACCTACAACACCGAAAACGAGAAGGGCTATATGGCCCAAAACCCGGGCATCGTGCCCATTCGCTTTGCGGAGGGCGAGGGCTTTAAGCAGGAGGTCACGTCAAACGTCGGCTGCCGCAAGGGCTCGGACAAACTGCTTAAGCTCATCGACAAGACACTCAAGGGCATTAGCCAAGAGGAGCGCGACCAAATGTGGGACGCGTGCCTCGACCGTCAGCCGGCATAGGGAGGCAGCATGAAAACCATCAATCGCCTGGCCTCCTTTATCAAGGCCGACCACCGTTACGTGTACCTGGGCACGAGCGTTATCGCGGCGCTCGGCCTGGCGTTTAGTCAGCGCAACCCCACGCCGCTGAGCTTCTTGGCCCCCACCGGTATTTTCCAGGATTGCCTTTGGGCGATTCTTTGGGCCTGGCTCGTCGTGTCGGCGGCGGCGCTCGTCACCAAACTCATGCACTGGAACGACTATCGCGAAAAGTCGCCGTTCGCATCCGAGCGCTTCCGTCGCGGCGCGCGCTTAGGCAGCTACGTCGTGGTCGCCATCGCGGCGATCTTCTTTGTCGACCGCTGTGTCATGTCGTTTATCGACCTGGTGCAGGTGAGCATTGTCTCGGACTCCAATCCCAGCGACTTTTTGCCGAGCCTGGTCTACATGACCTATAAGAGCGGCGACTTCTTTATTCGCGGCATCGAAATCACCATTGCGCTTGCGACCCTTGGTACCGTCATTGCCTTTTTCCTGGCACTGCTCTTTGTGTTCCTGCGTATTCAGACGTTCGATCGCGTGGATAACGATCTCACGCGCTTCTTTAAGAGCATCGGCCGCGGCTTTGCGACCGTCTACTCTACCATCGTGCGCGGCACGCCCATGATGGTCCAGGGCCTGCTCATCTATTACGCGGGCTTCACCGTTTTGCGCGGCATGGGCTTCGAGACCGCCCAGGCCAACCAGATTTGGAGTACCTTCACCGCCGGCCTCGTCACCATCTCGCTCAACTCCACCGCCTACATGATGGAGGTCCTGCGCGGCGGCATCGAGTCCATCGATCCCGGCCAGGCCGAGGCGGCGCGCTCGCTGGGCCTGTCGCAGTGGCAGGCTATGCGCAAGGTCGTGTTCCCCCAGGGTATTAAAAACGCGATTCCCGCACTCACCAACGAGCTCATCATCAACATCAAGGATTCGTCGGTGCTCTCGGTCATCGGCGTGTTCGACCTCATGTACGCCACCACCACCGTCGCCGGCGTGTACTACCGCCAGATGGAGGTCTACTGCGTGGCGCTCGTGGTTTACCTGATCCTGACGCTCGTGGCGAGCCGCCTGCTCGAGGCCTTTGGCAAAAAGCTCGGCGCCGAGGCCCCGGCAACGCTGCCCAGCTCCAACTAGGCTCAAGACGAGGAGAATCATCATGGCAGATATCGCCACTACCGGCACCGCGGCCGCCGCACAGACCAATGAGCCGCTCATCCGCGTCGAGGGCCTGCGCAAGAGCTTCGGCTCGCTCGAGGTGCTCAAGGGCATCGACCTGTCCGTTAACCCCGGCGAGGTCGTTACCATTATCGGCGCCTCGGGCTCGGGCAAGTCGACCTTCCTGCGCTGCCTCAACCTGCTCGAGACCCCGGACGCGGGCCACATCTGGTTCCACGGCCAGGACCTCACGGCCGAGCGCTGCAATATCAATAAACTCCGCGAGGACATCGGCATGGTGTTCCAGGGCTTTAACCTGTTCAACAACATGGACGTGCTCGACAACTGCACGCTTGCGCCCGTCACGCTCAAAAAGATGAGCAAGGCCGAGGCCGAGAAGGTCGCGATGGAGCATTTGACGAGCGTGGGGCTCGAAAAGTTCGCGCATGCCGCCGTGGGTCGCCTGTCCGGTGGCCAAAAGCAGCGCGTGGCCATCGCGCGCGCCCTGTGCATGAATCCGCAGATCATGCTGTTCGACGAGCCGACCTCCGCACTCGACCCCGAGATCGTGGGCGAGGTGCTCGAGGTCATGCGCAAGCTTGCGGCCGACGGCATGACCATGGTCGTCGTCACGCACGAGATGGCTTTTGCCCGCACGGTGTCCGACCGCGTGGTCTTTATGGACAAGGGCGTGGTGCTCGAGGATGCCGCGCCGGCCGAGCTCTTCGGCAACCCCAAACACCAGCGCACTCGCGAGTTCCTCTCTCGCTATCTCGAGGACAAATAACCGACCGCAAACGCTTGCGTTGCAGGGCCGCTCCCGTGGGGCGGCCTTTGTCGTCACAATCGAAAGGATGTCATGGCCGAGGTTTGGCGCTTCTTTGCGCATGAGGACGATTTTGCCGATTTGGACAAGGCCGGCGCATGCGAGCGCCTGGGCCGTGTGCTGTCGTTTCCGACCATTTCGAGCATGGATGCCGAGGCGGTGGACTGGCAGCCGTTCGACGACCTGCGCGCGTATATGCAGCAGGCTTGGCCGCACGTGTTCGCGGCGGGCGAGGTCGAGCTTATCGATCATTCGCTATTGGTGACGCTTAGCGGTTCCGACCCTGCCCTCAAGCCCATTATGCTCATGGGCCACATGGACGTGGTTCCCGTGGTGCCGGGCACCGAGGACGATTGGACGCACGCCCCCTTTAGCGGACATGTGGACGATGCCTACATTTGGGGCCGCGGCGCCATCGACATGAAAGACCAAGTCGCAGGCATTCTCGAGGCGGTTGAGTATGCGCTGGCGCACGGTTGGCAGCACGAGCGCACGCTGCTCCTCGCCTTTGGCCAGGATGAGGAGACCACGCAGTGCGGCGCGGGTGCCATTGGCCGCGTGCTCGAGGAGCGCGGCGTTGAGCTTGAGTACCTGATTGACGAGGGTGACTATCGTATCGTTGAGGCTGCCGAGTACGGCGCAGGCGAGGGTTGGCTTATGCATGCCGATCTTGCCGAGAAGGGCTATGCCGATATCGTGCTCAGGACGAAGAGCGAGGGCGGGCATTCTTCCAACCCTTACGGTGGCACGTCGCTCGAAGTGCTCAGCCGCGCTATTGCCGCGATTTGCGATATCGAGTGGCCGGCGCGTGTGACCGATCTGCTTGCCGCGCAGCTCGTCGAGCTGGGGCTTTATACCGCAGACGAGATTGCTGCCAGCAAGGATGCCATCGTGCGCGACTGCCTTGCCAGCAAAAAGCTGTACCCGCTTGTGACCACCACCTGTGCGCCCACGCAAATCGAGGGCGGCAGTACCGGTGCCAACGTAATGCCGCAAGATATGTGGGTCAATATCAACTTCCGCATGCTCGAGGGTACGAGCGTGGCCGATGTCGTGGCCTGCTGCCGCGAGGCCGTTGCCACCGCTGGGCTCGCCGGCCGAGTCGAGGTCGAGCTGGGCCTCGGCAGCTCCGAGCCCTCGCCGTCCCCGCGCGTGGGCGGTCCGGGGCTCGAGGCCGTCCGCGCCATCGCCGCCCGCTATTTCCGTGATCCCAAGCCGACGGAGGAAAACGGATCGTCTGCGGTGGGCCAAGAGCCGATGAGCATCGTGCCCTCGACCGTGATTGGCGCAACCGATGCCGCCAACTACCAGCGCATTTGCCACGAGTGCATCCGCTTCTCCGCCTTTGTGGTCGACGATGACGAATGCGACCGCGGCGTCCACGGCACCAACGAGCGCGTCACCCGTCGCGCCTACCTCCAAGGCATCCGCTTTCTCATCGCCCTGCTCCACACGCTCTAGAATGCGACAAAGGGGCTGAGCCGATTTCATCGGTAATGAGACGAAAACTGTTATATAAAAAGCTAAAATATCTTGAGAGACATATGCTGGGGTTGGTATTCCTTGAACGACTGCGGGCATGTGCCAGACTGTTTCGGCCCCCGGGGAGCGCCCGGGCGGGTCGTCGTGTGACTGGGGAGGAAATTATGCAGGAGCTCAGAGAGACGACGTCTCGACTCGTGAATATTGCTACCGGGGGGGGGTGTCTAAGCAGGGAACTTCCTGGTGAACACCGGCCGCGCGAGCGGTGGTCCGTCATGTCTTATGGCCGTCGTCGTGGGCTGCGCCCGGCCTCGCCATATGCGATTGTTCTGGCCCTCGCCGTCGCGCTGACGGCGAGCTTCTTCCTGCCGCTTCGTGCCGAGGCGGCGATCTCCGACCACACGGTTCCGACGACCTCGCCCTCGGGGACGACGATCAACCTGTTTGATTACTGGGTGAATCCCGATGACCATCTGTCGGTTTCCGGCAGCGGCGGCGTCAACGCAGGCCACAAGTTCCAGTTTAACGACGGCAAGGGTGATGGGGCGCTCAACCAATGGACGGGCGGCACGAGCCCGCGGCCCGACATCGTCAACAACACGCTTTCAGACGGCTACCCGAAGCTTTCCGAAGCCTTGGGCGACGAGTCCCTCCGCTACCTGTTCGATTCCTCTGCCCAGACCGGCAAGACGTCCCATTTTGGCGTGACGGGCCTCCTCAAGGTTCAGGGCGGCTACTACGTCTATGACAGCTCCGAAAACTACGCAGCCTACAACGCTGACAAGAATGCCTTCGACATCTATAACACCTGGGGCATTGACAAAGTGGGCGATTCGTCCCACCAGGGTCAGTTCTTCCCGTTCGACGCGGCAGACAAGGTGTTCAAAGAGGAAAACGGCCAGCTCGTCCAAACCGGCATCAAGGCAGACAACACCGGTGATTCGCGCTACAACGGCGGCAAACCCGTCAACCACCACTTCGGTCTCTCAATGTCCACGCGATTCGTGCAGCCCAAGGGCGGCCTGACGAACAATAATAATGACATGACCTTCGAGTTCGCCGGCGATGATGACGTCTGGGTGTTCATCGATGATGTCCTCGTGGGTGATATCGGCGGTATTCACAACCGCGCGAGTCTGAGCATCAACTTTCATACGGGCGACATTAAGGTAAACGACAAATACAACGGCACGCTGAAGAGCAAGTACCAAGAGGCGAATAAGGACATTTCGGGATTTGCCGACAACACCTTCGCCGACGACACCAACCACACCCTCAAGTTCTTCTACCTGGAGCGCGGCGCTACCGACTCCAACATGGAGCTCAAGTTCAACCTCGTGACGGTGCCCGAGTCCGACATCATCAAGTTCGACCAGGACGGCAAGTTCGTACAGGGTGCCGAGTTCGCGCTGTACAAAACAGACGGGAAATTTACAGATACGACCAATAACGAGAACGCGCTTCTCGGCTCTGGCACCACGGACGAGGCCGGCCACCTAACGCTCACGAACGACGATGACAACGGCGTCATCAACTTCGACGATCTCTACAACAAGAATCACGACAACAAGTACTACCTCCTGAAGGAGACGCACATGCCCGAGGGATACCGCTCGAGTCTCACGGCGACGGGCGGCAGCATGCAGCTCGAGTACGTGCCCGCGAGCGCTGAGAACGGCGCGGGCGGCGTCATCATCAACCGCGGCGGTATGGATGCGGGCAGCGTCGTGTGGAAGACCGGTGCGTTCGCCGCCGCGAAGGAGACCATCACCGCGCCGTTGACCGTGTACAAGGCAAATAATGACCTGACGAAGTCCGACAAGACCGTCAATCTGGACTCCGGCATACTGTTCGCTGTGGTGCTCAAGCGCGACAAAAGCCCAGACGCAGGTATCAAAGATCCGAGCAATTGGTACGCCGTGTCGGGCGACCCATCGACGGGAGCGGGATACACCCTCGCCAAGGAGCCGGGCATGACCGGTGCTATCGAGGCGGCGAAGAAGGACCTGCACGCCTTCACGCTCAACACAAGCGGCCAGTACCAGGTAGAGATTCAAAATCTGCCCGGTGACATCTCCAAGTACTACTACCTGCTGAGCGGTGATGCCCGCAAGGATGCCGAGTACACGGTGGCCATCTACCACACAACGGCGAGCTCGATCGGCGACGCGACGCCCGAGAACACCGTCCACGTGTACAGCGACGACATCGCAGACGGCACGAACTTCAAGCGACAGTTCGCCACGCGCTTGCTCGTCACGAACATCCAGAATCGCCTGTTCGTGCAGAAGACCGATACCGAGGGCAACCCCGTAGACGGCGCGAAGTTCGGCCTGTACACGGCCGATCAGGTGACAACAGACGCGAACGGCAAGGTCGTGCTCAAGGGCGAGCAGACCCCCTACGACACCCTGACGACGGGGTCGGTCGGCAACCCGGTCCCGCTCGAAGGTGCGGGCATATTCCCGAATACAAGCGCCGGTAACATGCCGCTCGTGAATGGAACTTACTTCCTAAAGGAGGTCTCGGCTCCCAAGGGCTTCCTGCTTAACGACACGCTCACCAAGGTGATTGTGGACGATTACGGCGTCCATGCCGATGCTGGTACGGACGATGACGGCGTTTCGACGTTCGTGGGCCCGGGCGCGCTCATGAAGAGTCTGGGCCAGTTTGGCGCAGAGGGCGACATCGACAACACGCTTACGTGGATCAAAGGTACGCGGCAGACCTCGAATGGCGAGACCAATGATAACGGCAACCTGACGTGGACCGATGTCGAACCCGTGGGTGCAGACGACACAGTGCGCCTCAAGTACGGCGCTAACGGACGCATGTACCAGTATGGGCCCACCGAGGAGGGCAAACCCTACCGCCTGGAGACCGAGACGGGCTGGATACGTATGGGTATCACCCAGGACGAGCGGCCCAAGGGGACCACGTCGAAAGGTGCCCGTGCCAATCTGGGCGACATGAACCTGAATGCCCTGTTCACGGGTGCCACCTGTGTGCGCGTGGCTAACAAGCGCGAGGCGAGCCTCGAAGTGACCAAGCATGTCGTGGTGCCGAAGGGACTGACGGGCAATAAGGACGCGAAGTTCACCTTCAAGTTCACCGTGCCCGAGGGGAAGACCTACAAGGCTGCAGTGTTCGAGAAGGCGGGGACTGCGGGCGAGCGGCGGGTCGGCAACGTGTTCAACCTGACGAACGGCTATTCACAAACCATCAAGGCCGACGAGACGATTCGCGTGTACGGTCTTAGCGAGGGCGACGAGTACACGGTGCAGGAGCTGACCGGCGCAGAACAGATGCCCGCGGGCTATAAGCTGACCGGCCGCAAGCAGGGTGCCACGGATCTGAAGGACGCAGGCGATAGCGTCACCGGTAAGATCGCGAAGCAAAATACCGACGGCACGTTGGCCGAAGCCAACAAGCTGGTGTTTACCAACACTTACACGGCGGAAGCCAGCGACAAACTGACCCCACAGGTAACGAAGAAGGTTTCCGGCACCGAGAGCACGGACAAGGAGTTCTCGTTCACGCTGGCTGCCACGTCGGACATGCAGGCGAAGATCGCTGCCGGCGACCTGACGGTGTCGGATGACCTGGCGGGCGACGCGCATGCGGAGTCCCGGGCCACGAAGGGCGCGATCACAGGTAAGGACGGCCAGACGGTCGACTTCTCCGGCATGAAGTTCAACAAGGCCGGTACATACACGTTCACGCTTTCCGAGGCGCACGACGCCGATGACGACGCGGTGGTGGACGGCGTGCAGAACGCCGGCTGGACGATGGACGCCTCCGCTTACACCGCCACGGTGACGGTGGAGGACGTGGACGCCAAGCTGACCGTCACGGGCGTGACGGTGAAGAAGGATGGTGACGCTGAGGCCAAGCCCATCAAGGCTGAGGTCAAGGATGGCAAGGTGAACCTCGCCACCTTTATCAACAGCTATGCTGCGAAGGGTTCCGTGACCCTGGCGGCGAAGAAGCACTTCACGGGCGGTGAGCTCGCAGGGGGCGACTTCTCGTTCGCTCTGTACAAGGGTGACAAGGCGGAAGGCACGCCCATTGAGACCGTCGCGAATGACAAGGACGGCAACATTACCTTCCAGGCAATCGGCTACGACACTCCGGGCGATCACGACTACACCATCAAGGAGGTTGCCGGCAACGACTCGACCGTCGTGTACGACGGCAAGACGGTGAACGTGCACGTTAGGGTCACTGATAACAAGAACGGCACGCTAAAGGCGGTCGCCACCTACGGCGGCGATAGGGCCGTGCCGACCTTCACCAACGCGAAGCCGACGGCCGGTGCAACCGTCGAGGCGACGAAGACCCTCACGGGCAAGGCGCTGACGGGCGGCGCGTTCGCCTTCGGCCTGTACGACCAGGCCGGCAACGAGGTCGCCAAGGGCACCAACGACCGGGGCGGCAACGTCAAGCTGGCCGTCGAGAACCTGAACCTGGGCGAGTACGACTACACGCTCAAGGAGGTCGCTGGCAGCGACTCGACCATCACCTACGATTCCACGGAGGTGAGGGTTCACGTCTCGGTGAAGGCGGAGGGCGACAAGGCGAAGGCGACCGTCACTTACGACGGCAAGAACGATATCCCGACCTTCACCAACAAGTACCAGCCCGCCGGGACCTCGGTGGCGCTCGCGGCGAAGAAGGCCTACGTGAAGTCCGACAGCACGCCGGCTGCGCTCAAGGGCGGCGAGTTCGCCTTCGACCTGTACGAGGGCGATCTGACGGCTGAGCAGCTGAAGGGCAAGCAACCCATCCGGAGCGCCGAGAACGGCGAGGACGGTACCGTCACCTTCCCGGCCATCAACTACACCAAGGCCGGCGAGTACAAGTACACCATCGTGGAGAAGAAGGGCGACCTGTCCCACGTGACCTTCGACGACGCGGTGCACCACGCCGTGGTGAAGGTCGTGGACAAAGCTGGTAAGCTGGACGCCGCCGTTGCCTACGATGGTGACAAGGCCGATGCCCCCACCTTCACGAACACCTACACCGCAAAGGGATCCGTGGAGCTGACGGCGACCAAGGTCGTTGCGGTCGCGCCGGGCTTCACGCACGACACCAAGCTGAAGGGCGGCGAGTACACGTTCGAGCTGAAGGACGCCGACGGCAAGGTGCTCGCCACCACGACGAATAAGGCCGATGGCAAGATCAGCTTTACGCGCCACTTCGAGCTCGCCGACCTGGGCGGCGCCGCGAGCAAGGACTTCACCTACACCATCGCGGAGAAGCCGGGCGCGGAGGCCGGCATGGTCTATGACAACCATGCCCTCACCTACAAGGTGACGGTCGCGGACGATGGCACCGGCACGCTGACGGCCACGCCGCAGGTAACGAGTGAAGACAACTCGAAGACCTTCACGAACACGTACCACCCGAAGGGGACCTCGGTAACGCTCAAGGCGAAGAAGCACTTCACGGGCGGTGAGCTCGCAGGGGGCGACTTCTCGTTCGCTCTGTACAAGGGTGACAAGGCGGAAGGCACGCCCATTGAGACCGTCGCGAATGACAAGGACGGCAACATTACCTTCCAGGCAATCGGCTACGACACTCCGGGCGATCACGACTACACCATCAAGGAGGTTGCCGGCAACGACTCGACCGTCGTGTACGACGGCAAGACGGTGAACGTGCACGTTAGGGTCACTGATAACAAGAACGGCACGCTAAAGGCGGTCGCCACCTACGGCGGCGATAGGGCCGTGCCGACCTTCACCAACGCGAAGCCGACGGCCGGTGCAACCGTCGAGGCGACGAAGACCCTCACGGGCAAGGCGCTGACGGGCGGCGCGTTCGCCTTCGGCCTGTACGACCAGGCCGGCAACGAGGTCGCCAAGGGCACCAACGACCGGGGCGGCAACGTCAAGCTGGCCGTCGAGAACCTGAACCTGGGCGAGTACGACTACACGCTCAAGGAGGAGAAAGCCGGCCAGACCGTTGACGGCGTGGTCTACGACGCCAAGGAAGTCAAGGTCCACGTCAAGGTAGAGCAGAACCAGGACGATAACAACAAGACGAAGGTGACCGTCACCTATGACGGTACCGCTACGGCTCCCACCTTCAATAACACCTACGACGCAAAGGGTTCCGTAACCCTGACGGCGACTAAGACCATCAAGGTTGCGGACGGCTTCGACCACACGACGAAGCCCACGGACGGCGAGTTCACCTTCGACTTGAAGGACGCTGCCGGCAACGTGCTCGACACCGCGAAGAACGATGCAAACGGCAAGGTCAGCTTCACGCGCGAGTTCCAGCTCTCCGACTTGGACGGCGCCGCGAGCAAGGACTTCACCTACACCATCGTGGAGCAGCCGGGCGCGGAGCCGGGCATGGTCTACGACACCCATGCGCTCACCTACACGGTGAAGGTCACAGACGGCGGGAACGGAGCACTGAATGCGAAGGCGATCGTGACGAGCACATCCGGCCCGGAGACCTTCACCAACACCTACCAGCCGGCCGCGACCGGCCTGGCCCTCGGTGCGCAGAAGAGCTACGTGAAGAAGGACGACAACACGCCGATCGTACTCAAGGGCGGCGAGTTCACCTTCGATGTGTACGAGGGCAACCTGACGGCTGAGCAGCTTGCCGAGGCCAATCCCGTCCGGACCGCGACCAACGACACGAACGGAAGCGTCGGCTTCGACGCCTTCTCCTACGCGAAGCCGGGCACGCACGAGTACACCATCGTTGAGCGGAAGGGCGATCTGGCCTACGTGACCTACGACGCCGCGGTGCACCATGCCGTGGTGACGGTTGCGGACAATGCCGGCACGCTGCAGGCGAGCGTCGCCTACGACGGTACGGACGCCACGAAGCCCACCTTCACCAACACCTACGAGGCACAGGCGACGGACTCCGGTGCGATCGCCCTCACCAAGAGCGTTAACGTGCACGACGGCAGCTATCAGCTAAAGGCGGGAGATTTCGCCTTCGAGCTGATGGGGTCTGACGGCTCGGTGATCCAGACCCAGAAGAACGATGCCGACGGTAAGGTTGCCTTCGACAAGCTGACCTTCGACCATGCGGGCACCTTTACCTACACGGTCCGCGAGGTGCAGCCGACGGACGACGCGCCGGGCGTGCCGGGCGTGACCTACACCGGCAAGACGTACACCCTGACCTACGTGGTGAAGGACAACAACGACGGCAAGCTGGTGGTAGAGAGCTCTACGGTGAAACCGAGCGAGGGCACCGAGAACGGCGTCACCCCCAATACCATGACGTTTGCGAACAGCTACCAGCCGGGTCAGACCTCCTACCAGATCTCTGGCACCAAGGTGCTTGAGAATGCCGACCCGGCCACCACGCGGACGCCCGCCGATGGCGAGTTCACATTCGCGCTGATTGACGTGGCCACCGGGCAGGAGATCGACCGGACCACGAACGTGGGTAAAGCGTTTACCTTCAAGGCCATCTCGTACACCGCAACTGGTTCGCATGCGTACCAGGTGAAGGAGGTTGCGGGCCAAGATGGCACCATCACTTACAGCGATGCGGTGCTGGACGTAACGGTGAACGTGACCGATGACGGCAGCGGCCAGCTGACCGCGACGGCGAACAAGACGGCTGCGGATCTGACCTTCACCAACACCTACACGCCGACGGCAACGACGGCGACGATTACCGGAACGAAGGCTCTGACCGGCCGCGACCTGGCCGAGGGTGAGTTCTTCTTCGACCTGAAGGACGCCGACGGTAACGTGGTGCAGACGGTGCAGAACGGCGCCGACGGCACGTTCGGCTTCGCGCCGCTGCAGCTGGACAAGGTGGGGACGTACGTCTACACCGTGTCCGAGCGGGCAGGGGCGACGGCGAACGGCGTCACCTACGACACGACGGTCTTTACCGCGACGGTGACGGTGACGGAGAATGCGGAGACGCACGCGCTGGAGGCGCAGGTTGCCTACAGCAAGGGCGGCAAGGCTGCGGATGCGGTGGCGTTCAGCAACAGTTACGCGCCGGCCGCGACTGAGGTGAAGCTGGGGGCCTCCAAGGTGCTGAGCGGCGAGGACCTGAAGGAAGGGCAGTTCTCCTTCCAGCTGAAGGATGCCGACGGCAAGGTGCTGCAGACCGCAAAGAACGCGGCGGACGGCACGGTGGGCTTCGAGGCGATCTCGTACGACAAGCCCGGAACGTACGCCTACAGCATCTCCGAGGTGGACGACGGTCAGAAGAACGTGACGTACGACGCGGCCGAGCACCGGGTAACGGTGACGGTGACGGACGACGGTGCGGGCCATCTGGTGGCGACGGTAACCTATGACGGCGCCGTGGCGCCGGTGTTCAAGAACACGTACACGCCGCCGACCATCCCGCCGACGGAGCCGCCCACCAATCCGCCGAGCAAGTCACCGGTGCCGAAGGAGGAGAAGCCGGGTCTGCCGTATACGGGCGATACCAGCTTGTCGCCGATGGCCCTGGGTGGCATTGCGGGCGGCGCGGTGGTGCTGATCGCCGCAGGCGTTATCCTGCGGCGCCGGAACCGGTAGCTACGGCGGCCGAGAAGGGCTTTGATTGAGGGCGGGTGGTCGCAGGGCGCGGCCGCTCGCCCTTTTTGGTGAAAGGCTATGTTAACCCGCCGTTTGCACGTCCGGCTCCAGATGGAACTCGTACTCCGGCTCCATCATCTTCTTCCGGATCTTTTCGTAGCGCCCGTCGTCGAGCTGCTCGCGCATGAGCGACGTCCTGTCCCCGACGCGTGCGGCCTCGCGCAGCCATCTGAACCACATCAGGCAGCTGTGGAGCCTGCGGGTCGATACGCCCTTGAACCTCTCGAGGAAGTGGCCGAGCGAACCCTGCGCTTCAGCATCCTCTGGACCGTGTCCCGCTCGTACCCGGTGAGCCTGCCGTGGGTCCTCGGGACCGCCCTCGCGGCGTCCTTCCCGCCCTTTCCGGACATGGCGTCCTCCGATCTCCCGGGGCCGGCCGATCCGGCCCTCAGGGTATCGGATTCCCAAATTTATCCGTATATGTGCGGATGAATGCGGGAGGCGTTCGGATGAAGTTGTATTCAAGGAAAGAGACTGACCCTTTGTCGCATTCCGTGCGGGTTATATGCAGGTATGCCTGCGCACGCTATCATGTATGGGTTAGACCGCAACTATGTACCTCATACGCGAAGGGATGCGCATGTATCTGAAGATCGACATGTTCTAGCTGGGCTTACCCCCGCAGTGGCGCCGCGCGCCCCATCAACTCTGCCGATTTTCGCCTTCACGCACATAAAGGAGTCCCGCCATGCGCGACAAGCTCGAAAAGATTATCAAGGCCTACGAGGAGCTCGAGAAGAAGCTTTCTGACCCGGCCGTCGCCTCCGATATCAAGGAGTTCACGCGTCTCAACAAGGAGTACGCGCACCAGTCCGACCTCATTGCCGCCTCGCGCGAGTACATCGGCGCGCTCGATGACATCGAGGCTGCCAAGGAAATGCTGCACGATACCACCGATGCCGATGAGAAGGAGATGCTCCAGATGGACATCTCCGAAAACGAGGCCAAGCTCCCCCAGCTCGAGGAAGACATCAAGTACATGCTCATTCCGAGCGACCCCAACGACGACAAGAACACCATCGTCGAGATTCGCTCCGCCGCCGGTGGCGACGAGGCGGCCATCTTCGCCGGCGACCTGTACAAGATGTATCAGCGCTTTTGCGAGTCGCGCGGCTGGAAGACCACCGTGCTCGATTCCAGCCCCAGCGAGGCCGGCGGCTTTAAGTCCATTGAGTTCAAGGTCGAGGGCGACCGCGTTTACTCCGTCATGAAGTTCGAGTCCGGCGTGCACCGCGTCCAGCGCGTCCCCAAGACCGAGTCCCAGGGCCGCATTCAGACCTCCACGGCTACCGTAGCCGTGCTTCCCGAGGCCGAGGAAATCGACGTCCAGATCAACCAGTCCGACCTGCGCATCGACACCTACTGCGCCTCCGGCCCTGGCGGTCAGTGCGTTAACACCACCTACTCCGCCGTGCGCATCACCCACCTGCCCACCAACACCGTGGTGCAGTCGCAGGAGCAGCGTTCCCAGATCCAGAACCGCGAGGTCTGCATGCAGATGCTGCGCGCCCGTCTGTACGAGATGGAACTCGAGAAGCAGCAGGCCGAGCTCGGTGCCGAGCGCCAGAGCCAGATCGGCCACGGCAACCGTTCCGAGAAGATCCGTACTTACAACCAGCCCCAGGACCGCGTGACCGATCACCGTATCGGCTTCAACTCTACCTACAACGGCGTCCTTCTGGGCGATCAGCTCGGTACCGTCATCGAGGCGCTCGCCGCCGCCGAGCGAGCCGAGAAGCTGGCGCAGGCTGTTTAAGTTACGGCGTTTTACCAAACGCCGTAACTGCTCGACGCTGCAAACGCCCCTAAGCGGCAATCTGACGTTCAATCGTCGGTCGCGTACCGAAGTACGCTTCCCTCCTCTTTCACGTCACCTTGCTCGCTTAGGGGCGTTTTCGCTGACTTATGCTCAACCTGTGGGGTTTCCAAGGTAGTCATTGGGGACGTTCTTAAATGACTAGGTTGGGTAAATTACTTTTCGAGTTTATTTAATCTGTTTTGTTAGAAATTAAGCTGTCTACCTGCTCAAAGTAATTAACAGCTTTCATCTGCTATTGAAAATATTGCTCGAAAAATCGTTCAAGAAGTCGCGGGGCGATTTTTGATGCGTCGCGCGTCAAGCGATGTGGCAAGCGTTTGGTCAGATATTGGTCGGTTTTGGGGCAACCTTGCCAAAAGCTTGACGGATGCAGATTTAGACGTCGACGAATGAACACTTCGATTGCGATCCAAACAAAATTCTGGGCTGATTCTCGATAATCGCCTTCAATCGTCCCTTGCCAAGCGCTAGCCTCGCTTACAATCTGCTCCGACATTCGCGCGCCGTCCGGCGCTTAAGAGGGGAGGGCCCCATGGCAAACGAGATTTGGACCATCAAGCGTTGTCTCGAGTGGACCAAGGAGTACCTGGCCGAGCGCGGCGAGGAGCACCCCCGTCTTTCTGCCGAGTGGCTGCTGTGCGCCGCCACGGGCCTGGCGCGTATTGACCTATATATGCGTATGGACGAGACGCTTAACGCGTCCCAGCTCGAGACCATGCATGCGGCCGTTGTCCGCCGCGCTAAGGGCGAGCCGCTGCAATACATCACGGGCAGCACGCAGTTTCGCATGATCGACGTCGCGTGCGCCCCCGGTGTGCTCATTCCGCGCCCCGAGACCGAGATGCTCGTCGAGGAAGTCCTCAATTATCTGGATGCCGAGGTGCTGAGCCCCGAGGCTGCTGCCCGTCAGCGCGTGGAGCTGCCTTGGAACGATGAGGTCGAGGAGGCACGCAAGGCCGAGGCCGCGCTGGCAGACGAACGCGCGGCCGCCGAGCGCCGTGCCGCTAACCTGACGGCTGCCGATGAGGCGGCGCTAGGCGGCGACGTATTGGGCAGCCGCGCCTATGCCGAGGAGCTGGCCGACCGCGAGGCCGAGGAAGCCGCCGCGCAGGCAGCAGAAGACGAAGCCGCGGAAGACGCCGAGCCCGAGCTCGACGAATACGGCATCGCCATCGAGGGTGCCGGCCAGGAGACGGCTTCGGCTCAGGATGCCGCTGCGCCTGCCCCAGCCGAGCCCCGTATCGCCCGCGTTCTCGAGGTCGGCTGCGGCACGGGTTGCATCTCGCTCTCCCTTGCCTGGGAGCGCCGCGGCCACGTTACCTGCACCGCCACCGATATCGAGCCGCGCGCCATCGATCTGGCCACCAAAAACCGCGACGCGCTCGGCCTCACGGCAGATGAGGTTGCCTTTAGTCTCACCAACCTGGTGAGCTCCATTCCCCGCGAAGAGTGGGGCACCTTCGACGTGCTCGTTTCCAACCCGCCCTACATCCCGACCGGCGTCATGCGCTCGCTGCCGCACGAGGTCAAGGACTTTGAGCCCGACTTGGCGCTCGAGGGCGGTGCCGACGGCCTGGACATCTTCCGCCGCCTGCTCAATGCGGCGCCTTACATGCTGCGCGCCGGCGGCCTGTTTGCCTGCGAGCTCTACGAGGGCGCCCTCGATGCCGCGGCCGAGCTCTGTCGCCAGGCAGGCCTTTCGGACGTGCGTATCGTCCACGACCTCACCGATCGTCCCCGCATCGTTCGAGCCATCGTCACCGAGCCCAAACAGCGTATTTAAGCTGAATAAATAGACATTTGCGCAAGTTTGTCCTTGCAATATACCGTAAAACTTCTACTATAGAAGGAGAAAGGTATGTCAAATCAGCTGCATCGGTACCGTATCGTGCTTGATTACATTGAACCTTGGCTTGATGAGCAGGATGAAGCTACGCTGAAGCAGATTTATGCAGACCTTTTGGTGCTCGAGAAGGAAGGTCCCAGCCTTGGTCGTCCGCTGGTTGACCGCGTAAAGGGCTCGAAGCTTCATCATTTAAGGAGCTGAGAGTGACGTCGTGTGGTGGGCAGGTGATTCGCATCCTCTTCGCCTTTGACCCCAAGCGCCAGGCGGTATTGCTATTGGCGGGTGATAAGTCGCGAGCGGGATCGTCAAGGGCAAAATGGAACGGTTGGTATGCGATCAACATTCCAAGGGCCGAGCAAATATACCGTCGCCACGTAAGGAGGCTCGATCGAGATGGAACTGCATGAGTATATGGAATCTCGCGGGATAACACGCGACTCCATTACCGCCGAGCAGGAGAGGACTCGCGATCGTATCGAAGCCTATAAGCTTGCTCAGATTCGCAGGTTAAAAGATCTAACACAGGCGTCGGTCGCCCAGTCGATGGGCGTTTCTCAAAAACGTGTATCCGAGCTCGAGCGTGGGGAGTTGGGTTCGATGAGGCTCGACACGCTGAGCAGGTACGCAGAGAGCCTCGGCGGAAAACTGGTTGCAAGCATCGAGTTTCCCGATCGTACCGTTACGCTTGCGCGCTAAAAATCTTCAATTAACCCCCTCACTTTCACCGACTACTAGAGCCGCTCACCAAACCAACATGCGCTCTGGGCAAATAGGTTGAATGTTTCGTGCGAGAATGCCCCACAGTAAACAAACTTGCACCGGAGCGTAAGGGGCTGGCATACACATGCAGACGGTCTATCGGGTATACGAGGGAACGCGCGAGCCGCATCGGCTTGCCGTCGAGCGCACGGCCGAGGTGCTCGGCCGCGGCGGCCTGGCCTTGATTCCGACCGAGACCGTCTACGGTGTCGCCGTGGCAGTCAACGCCTTCTCGGGCGCCGTGCCCCAAGATACAAGCGAATTCCCATCGTGGCCGCGCGATCCGCAGGCTGCCGTCAATGGCGCCGCAGTTCCTGCGCTCGGCACCGGCTATCGCCGTATCTTCACTCTCAAGCAACGTGAGCTCACGCAAACCGTCGCTTGGCTGGTCGATGGCGTCGAAGCACTCGACCGCTATGGCGTGGATATCCCGGAAGATGCCCGCGTACTCGCGCGACGATGCTGGCCGGGAGCCCTGACTATCGTGGTCAAGGCAGCCCCCTGCGTGCCGACCTTTATGCGCGCTGCCGACGACACCGTGGCCCTGCGCGCTTCGGCCTCTCCCGTGGTCCAAGCGCTCATCCGCGCCTGCGGCAGTCCCCTTGCCTGCACGAGCGCCAACACGCACGGCGCGCCTTCGCCGGCAAGCTTTGCCGCCGTCGAGGGTCGCATCCTGGAGGGGGTCGATGTTGCCGTCGACGCCGGTGAGACCCCGTGTCGCGACGCCTCGACCATCGTGTCGTTCCAGCACGGCGGGCTCCAGATCCTGCGCCAAGGCGCACTTCCCGCATCAGAGATCGAGCGGGTCCTGTCCGACCCGATGCAATAGAAGGGTGTAAGCGATGTCGTTGAATCTGGGCAGCCTGGGCATGGAAGATGCCTCGTTTAACTTTGGCGGTTCCTACATCATGGCGCTCGACTGCGGCACTACCTCGGTACTCGCGGCCATTGTCGACGAATACGGCTGCATCGTTGCCCAGGCGCGTCGTAGCGTCAAAACCAGCTTCCCGCGCCCCGGCTGGGTGGAGCAGGATCCCACGGAGGTGCTTGCCAGCCAGATCGGCGTGATGATGGAGGTTCAGTTTAAGAGCGGCATCCATTCCGATCGCATCGCCGCCATCGGCATCTCCAACCAGCGCGAGACCACGGTGGTCTGGGACCGCGTGAGCGGCCAGCCCATCTATAACGCCATCGTATGGCAGTGCCGTCGTACCGCGCCGGCGATCGACGCGTTGGTTGAACAGGGTTGCGAGGAGCTGGTGCGCTCCCGCACGGGACTTACGCTTGACCCGTATTTCTCGGCCTCCAAGGTGCAGTGGATTCTCGACAACGTCGACGGCGCACGCGAGAGCGCGGCGGCGGGCGACCTCATGTTTGGCACCATCGACACCTGGCTCATCTACAACCTCACCGGCGGCCAGGTCTTTGCCACCGACTACACCAATGCCAGCCGCACGGCACTCTTTAATATCCATACGCTCGATTGGGACGACGACCTGCTGGCGCTCTTTGACGTTCCACGTTCCATGATGCCCGAGGTTCGCTGGAGCTCGGGCGACTACGGCCGCGTCGCGAGCGACATCATGACCAACATGCCGCCCATCATGGGCGTGGCGGGCGACCAGCAGGCATCGCTGTTCGGCCACTGCTGCTTCTATCCCGGCCAGACCAAAAACACCTATGGCACGGGTTGCTTTATGCTCATGAACACCGGCGACGAGGTCGTCGAATCCAAGAACGGTCTGGTCTCCACGATCGGTATCGCCGCGGACGGCAAGATCAGCTATGCGCTCGAGGGTTCTATCTTTGCCGCCGGCTCAACCATGAACTGGCTGCGCAACAACATGGGCATCATCTCGAGTGTGAGCGAGTCCGCGCAACTCGCCGCTTCGATCAACGACAACGAGGGCTGCTACTTCGTCCCCGCCTTCGCTGGCCTGGGCGCTCCTTGGTGGGACCCGCGTGCCCGCGGTATCGTGTGCGGCCTGACCGGTGCCTCGAGTCGCGCGACCATTGTGCGTGCGGCCTGCGAGTCCATGGCCTACCAGAGTTATGACGTGCTGCGCGCCATGGAGCAGGACGTGGGACTTTCGATTGAGCGCCTGTCCGTCGATGGCGGCGCCTCACGCAACGAGTTCATCATGCAATTCCAGGCCGACCTGCTGGATATCCCCGTGCTGCAATGCGAGACGGTGGAGACCACGGCAATCGGTGCCGCGTACTTGGCGGGTCTTGCCGTCGGCTATTGGGAAGACCTTGAAGAGCTGGAGCAAAATGCCCAGATCGTTAGGACCTTCCTTCCCCATATGCCCGCCGAGCGTCGCGAGCAAAACCTTGCGGGCTGGCGTGATGCAGTCAAGCGCTCGCTCAGTACCGCACAGTAGGGCTGCGATGGGCTGTTCGATACAACAAACCGCTAAACTTATGCATGGCGTGCGGCGGCAACATTGCTGCGCGCCTTGTCAGCAAGGCCGTTTTGCGGCTGCAACGAAAGGGGCAATCAACCCATGACCGTCACCTACGATGCGTCCCGTGTGACGCTTGTCGATCATCCGCTCGTCCAGCACAAGCTGTCGATCCTGCGCGACAAAAACACCGGCACCAACCAGTTCCGTCAGCTCGTGCGCGAACTCGCGCTTTTTGACGGCTACGAGGCCATGCGCGACCTGCCTATGGAAGACGTCGAGGTCGAGACCCCCATCACTACCGCCACGTTCAAACAGCTTGCCGGCAAGAAACTCGCCATCGTGCCCATCCTGCGTGCGGGCCTTGGCATGGTCGACGGTATCCTCGACCTGGTGCCCTCCGCTCGCGTGGGCCACATCGGCATGGAGCGCGACGAGGTCACCCACGAGCCGCACGAGTATTACTGCAAGATGCCCAAGGATATCGACCAGCGCATCTGCCTGGTCGTCGACCCCATGCTCGCCACGGGCGGTTCGGCCGAGATGGCCATCAGCTACCTGCGCGAGCGCGGTGTCAAGGATATCCGCATGCTGTGCATCGTCGCCGCGCCCGAGGGCCTCAAGTCACTGACCGAAAAGGACCCCGACGTACATATTTATACGTGCGCCATCGACGACCATCTCAACGAGGCCGCCTACATCGTTCCCGGCCTCGGCGACGCCGGCGACCGCATCTTCGGCACGCTCTAGTCGCTGGGCTAAGACGGCCGCGGCTGCAAATACGAAGAAACGGTGCGCGCGGTCGAACAAAAGGCGACCGCGCGCACTCCTGTTAACGGACGTTTTGCCCTGCAGGGTTCGAGAAAAACGTATTACCGTACCTGCGGCATAAAGAAGGCCTTAAGAAAACGTACAGGTGCGTATTAACCGTTTGTTTTACGGTTGTACTTTAGCGATTGGCTCGTACAATAGTCACCAATGTTTGGCGGGAACTGTCCTGTGAGGCGATAAAAAAGGAAAGTGAGGACGCCAGTGTTTCAGATAGCCGATCTGCTCGCTATCGTTGCAGGTGCCATCGCGGGCGCGATTGCCTTCCTTCCCTTTGTCTTTACGCTCAAGCCGGTTCTTGACGATAAGCAGAATGCGGACATGCTCAAGGGTATGGTGAGTCTCGCGGTCTCGGCAATCGCGTTGCTTGTCTTTACCTTGGTTGTGTTTGTGTTGTTCGGAGAGGCATTTCGCATGTTCCTCCTGGGCGAGGCGATCGGCTTCGTGGCCTTTATGGCCGCCTGCGCGGTTCGCGTCGCCAAGGCGCTGCGAGATCCTCATGAGGTCGAAAGGTAAGTCGTGGAAATTTTTGAAAAGCTGCCTGATGAGATTAATCATCTGGTCAGCGAGTTCAGCTCCACCCCTGTCGTGGGCGATCTGAGCTGCGGCATCACGCAGTACTCGTTTTGGCTGATCGTCTCCACGATCGTGCTCCTGATCGTCCTGGCCGTGTTCAAGAAGAAGCAGACCCTGGTTCCCAAGGGCTTCTTCGTCAACGGTTTCGAGTACATCATCGAGTACGTCGAGAACGATATCGGCAAGGGTGTCGTGGGTGAGAACTGGAAGAAGCACTTCCCGTTCCTGTGCTCGCTTTTCCTGTTCATCCTGATCAATAACATGATCGGCCTGATCCCGGGAATGAAGCCCGGCACCGGCGCAATCGGCTCCACCGCCGCACTCGCCATTTTCGCCTTCGTGTACTTCATCTACTACGGATGCAAGGCTCACGGCGTGATCGGCTACATCAAGAGCCTCGCCCCGCAGGGCGTGAGCTTCCCGATGAACGTGCTCGTGTGGGTCGTCGAGCTTTTCTCGACCTTCCTGCGCCTCATCACGCTTGCCGTCCGTCTGTTCTGCAACATGTTCGCAGGACACGTGGTCATGGGCTCGTTCGCCATCATGGCGAGCATGTTCATGCAGCCGCTGCTTCAGCAGGTTTCCGCGGCCCACGCCGTCGGCGCCCTGCCTTCGCTGGCCTGGCTTGCCATCCTCATCCTGATCTATGCGATCGAGCTTGTGGTCGGCGCCATCCAGGCTTACGTCTTCACGGTCCTTACCGCCGTGTATGTCTCCGAGGCAGAGGAGGTCGCGGAGGAGGAGTAGTCTTCCGTTCGTGCCTTAAAGGTAAGGCAATTCGTTAAACCGCCGGTGCCCGTACCCATGGAGCCCGGCAGTTATAAAAAGGTTATCCTGCGTGAAATAAGACACGCACGACAAAGGAGGAATCGTGGGAGTTATCGGTTACGGTCTCGGTGTTATCGGCGCTGGTCTTGCTATCGGCCTGTCTGCTCTGGGTGCTACGGGTGCTATGGCCCGTCAGCCTGAGGTCCAGGGCCGCGTGTTCACCGTCTTCATCATGGGCTCCGCTTTCGGCGAGGCTCTGGCTCTGATCGGCTTCGTTGTCGCGCTGATCGTTAAATAGCACGGAGCGTCAAGTATGAATCTTTCATCCCAGAAGAGCGCGATCGCACTCTCCGCGTCCGCGGCCGCGCTGCTCATGCCGGTTTCCGCGTTCGCCGAGGACGGCGCTGCCGGTGCGGACATCCTCATCCCTAAGATGGCGGAGTTCATCCCGGCGCTTATCGCCTTCCTGATTATCTGGATCGTGCTGGCCAAGGTCGCCCTGCCGGGCATCATGAAAACCATGGAGGAGCGCGGCAAGAAGATCGAGGAGAGCCTCGACGAGGCCGAGAAGACCAAGCAGGAGGCTATCGCCAAGCGCGCTGAGTCCGACTCGATCGTCACCGACGCCCGTCGTCAGGCTGCCGACATCGTTCTCGAGGCCCGTAAGGACGCCGAGTCCGAGCGTGCCCGTATCATCGAGGCTGCTCACAAGGAGGCCGAGGAGATCATCGCCAAGGCCCATACGACCGTCGAGGACGAGCGCAAGACCATCTACGCCGGTGCCGCGAGCTCCATCGCCGACCTGTCCGTTGCCGTTGCCACCAAGATCGTGGGCGAGGCACTCGAGGACGATGCCGAGCAGAAGAAGCTCATCGAGCGCTACATCCAGGAAGCAGGTAGCCTGAATGCCGACTAGCCGCTATCAGGACAAGGTGCTCGAGACCTACGCGCGTTCCCTTTTGGAAGCCGCCAAGGCCGAGAACCATGTGTTCGAGGACCTCGAGATGGTCGAGCGCTTGGCTTCTGCCAGCCCCGAGATCATCGCCGTGCTCGACACCATGTCCAAGCGCGACCAGCTCGACCTTCTTCCCAAGGTGGCAGCTGCCTTTAAGTATGTTGCCGAGGAAGACGAGGATGTAGTGGGCGTGACCGTCACCACGGCGATCCCGCTCGACGACGAGCTGCGTCAAACCATCACTAAGAAATGCGAGCAGGACTTCGGCCGCAAGGTATTCCTTATCGAGCAGGTCGACCCGTCTATCGTGGGCGGCCTGGTGCTCGAGGCCCGCGGCGAGCGTCGTGACATTTCCGTCAAGACGCAGCTGCGCATCGCGCAGGAGACCCTCGCAAACTCTGCTAATTCGTACGGAGGTGAAGCCTAATGTCCGAAACCCTCAATGCCCAGGATATCGCCAAGAAACTGCAGGAGCAGCTCACGAGCCTCTCCGCGACGGTCGATACGCATGAGGTTTCAACGGTCGACGAGGTAGGCGACGGCATCGCGCGCGTCTCCGGCCTCAAGAGCGCCATGGCAGGCGAGCTTCTGGAGTTCAAGAGCTCCGATACCGGTGAGACCGTCTTCGGCCTTGCCCAGAACCTTGACCGTGACGAGGTCGGCGCCGTTCTGTTTGGTGCCGTCGACTCCATCAAGGAAGGCGACGAGTGCCGCACCACTGGCCGCATTATGGATATCCCCGTGAGCCGTGCCATGCTCGGCCGCGTCGTCAATCCGCTCGGCCAGCCCATCGACGGCCTGGGCGACATCGTCGCCACGCACCGTCGCCCCATCGAGTTCAAGGCTCCCGGCGTCATCGATCGTACCCCGGTGTGCGAGCCGGTTCAGACCGGTCTGCTCGCTATCGACTCCATGGTGCCTATTGGCCGCGGTCAGCGTGAGCTCATCATCGGCGACCGTAAGACCGGTAAGACCGCCATCGCCATCGACGCTATCCTCAACCAGCGCGGCAAGGGCATGGTCTGCATCTATGTCGCCATCGGCCAGAAGGCCTCCACGGTTGCCAACATCCGTGAGACCCTCGCTCAGCACGGTGCGCTCGACTACACCATCATCGTTTCGGCCACTGCTGCCGATTCCGCCCCTATGCAGTACATCGCGCCTATGGCCGGTGCCGCTATTGGCGAGTTCTTCATGTACAACGGCGAGGACGGCAAGCCCGCCAGCGAGACCAACCCCGGCGGCCACGTGCTCGTCATCTACGACGACCTGTCCAAGCAGGCTGTGGCCTACCGTCAGATGTCGCTGACGCTGCATCGTCCGCCCGGACGCGAGGCCTATCCTGGCGACATCTTCTACCTGCACTCTCGTCTGCTCGAGCGTGCCGTCAAGATGTCCAAGAAGAACGGTTACGGCTCCATGACGGCACTGCCGATCATCGAGACCCAGGACGGCGACGTCTCGGCCTACATTCCGACCAACGTCATTTCCATTACCGATGGTCAGATCTACCTGCAGTCCGAGCTCTTCTTCCAGGGCCAGCGCCCGGCAGTTGACGTGGGCATTTCCGTGTCCCGCGTCGGTGGCGATGCGCAGACCAAGGCCATGAAGCAGGTCGCCGGCAACCTCCGTCTGGACCTCGCTTCCTATCAGGAGCTCGCTGGCTTTACGCAGTTCGGCTCCGACCTCGACGAGGCTACTCAGAAGCAGCTGACCCACGGTGCTCGCATGACCGAGCTCCTGAAGCAGCCGCGTTACAAGCCGTTTGAGGTTGGCGAGCAGATCGTTACGCTGTTCGCTGGCAACGAGGGTTTCCTGGATGACCTGGAGATCGCCGACGTGCTGCCCTTCCGTGCCGAGCTCATCGAGTACATGGACAATGGCTTTGGCTCGCTGCTCGACAAGGTTCGCGCCAAGAAGATCGATGATGACACCAAGGCTGAGCTCTTGCGCGTCATCGGCGACTTCAAGCAGCAGTTCATGGCCAAGCACCATTCGGATGTTTCTGGATCAGAGGAGAACTAAGCCCCATGGCCAACCTTCGCGACATTAAGAAGCGAATCTCCTCGGTTACCACGACCAAGCAGATCACGCGCACGATGGAGATGGTCTCTACGGCCAAGATCCGTCGTGCCCTCGATCGCTCCAAGCAGGCCGAGCCCTATAAGGAGGCGCTGACCGACGTCATGTTGACGGTCGCCGGCGACGCCTCCTGTTCGGGCACCGATCCCATGCTGCAGAAGCATGAGAGCGTCAAGCATGGCCTGATTGTCGTTATTGCCTCGGACCGCGGCCTTGCCGGCGGTTTCAATACGACGGTGGAGCGCACGGCCGAAAAGCTCGCCGCTTCTTGGGCGAACGACGGCATCGAGTGCGAGATCATCGCGTGTGGGCGCAAACCGGTCACGTATTTCCGTGACCGCGCAAATGTCATCATGCACTTTGAGGGCAACTCCTCTGAGCCCGATTTCAATCAGGCCCGCATGATCTCCTCTCATATCTGCGATGCGTATCGTGCCGGTGAGCTTGACCGTGTCGAGCTTGTCTACCACCACGCCAAGAACCGCGTGGATCAGGAGCTTCGCGTCGAGCATCTGTTGCCGCTCGACCCCGAGATGATCGCTATGGCCCACGGTCCGCGTAAGAACGAGACCGACGCCCCTAAGCGCATCTCGTCCACGTTCGAGTTCGTGCCCTCTTCCGAGCATGTTCTCGGCAAGCTTGTGCCGTCTTATATCCTGACGGTCATCTACCAGGCCCTGATCGATTCGGCGGCTGCCGAGCAGGGTGCACGCCGCAAGGCCATGCACTCCGCGACGGAAAACGCCACCGCGATCATCTCGACCCTTACCCGCACGTATAGTCGCGTGCGCCAGGCTTCGATCACGACCGAGATTAACGAGATCGTCGGCGGAGCCTCAGCATTGGAGGAACAGTAATGGCTAATAACACCGTAAAGCTTGCGGTCGAGGAAGCCACCAAGAAGACGACTGCCGGTGATGGTCGCATCGTGCGAATCATCGGCCCTGTCGTCGACGTCAAGTTTGACGGCGCGGTGCCCCCGATCTACAACGCGCTCACGGTCGAGGCCGAGACCCCGATCGGTCATCTGAGCACGATCCTCGAGGTCGAGAGCCAGCTTCCGGGCGGCGTCGTCCGCACGGTCGCCATGTCCTCGACCGACGGCCTGCAGCGCGGCCTCATCGCCACCGATACCGGTGAGCCCATGAAGATGCCCGTTGGTCCCAAGACGCTCGGCCGCATTTGGAACGTCATGGGCAAGCCCGTCGACGGCAAGCCCATGCCCGAGGTGGAGGAGTTCTACCCCATCCACCATGCAGCGCCCCGTTTCGACGAGCTCACCACCAAGACCGAGATCTTCGAGACCGGCATCAAGGCCGTCGACCTGCTCGAGCCCTACATCCGCGGCGGCAAGACAGGTCTGTTCGGCGGCGCCGGCGTCGGCAAGACCGTTCTGATCCAGGAGCTCATCAACAACCTCGCCCAGGAGCACGGCGGCACCTCGGTGTTCACCGGCGTCGGCGAGCGTACCCGCGAGGGCACCGACCTGTTCCTCGAGATGAGCGAGTCTGGCGTTATCGACAAGACCTGCTTGGTCTATGGTCAGATGAACGAGCCGCCCGGAGCGCGTCTGCGCATCGGTCTAGCCGGCCTTACCACCGCTGAGTACTTCCGCGATCGCGGCCAGGACGTTCTGCTGTTCATCGACAACATCTTCCGCTTCTCCCAGGCAGGTTCCGAGGTTTCCGCACTGCTGGGCCGTATGCCGTCCGCCGTTGGTTACCAGCCCACGCTGGCAACCGAGATGGGCGACCTCCAGGAGCGCATTACCTCGACCAAGACGGGCTCCATTACCTCCGTCCAGGCTGTCTACGTCCCCGCCGACGACCTGACCGACCCGGCGCCTGCCACGACGTTTACGCACCTCGATGCCACCACGGTTCTTTCGCGTAGCATTTCGTCGCTCGGCCTGTTCCCGGCTATCGACCCGCTTGCGTCTTCCTCCGACGCTCTCGATCCCTCGATCGTTGGCGAGGAGCACTACCGTGTCGCCGTCAAGGTCCAGGAGCTCCTGCAGGAGTACTCCGACCTTCAGGACATCATCGCCATTCTGGGTATGGACGAGCTGTCCGAGGAGCAGCGCCTTACGGTCAACCGTGCCCGTAAGATTCAGCAGTTCCTCTCGCAGTCCTTCCACGTCGCCGAGAAGTTCACCGGCAACCCCGGTGTCTACGTCCGCGTCGAGGATACCGTCCGCTCTTTCGCCGAGATTGTCGACGGCAAGGCCGATGACCTGCCCGAGCAGGCTTTCCGCTATGCTTCCACGATTGAGGACGTGCGCGAGCGCGCCCGCAAGATGGGGGAGAAGTAGGTTATGCGTATCCGCATCGTGTGCCCCGTGAGCTGCGCCTATGAGGGCGACGCTGCGTTTGTGTCGATTCCGTCCACGGATGGCGAGTTTGGCGTTCTGCCTGCTCACTCCAGCGAGATCTGCACGATCGACCGCGGTTACGTTCGCGTTTCCGATAAGGCCATGGGCACTGTCGACCACACGTTTGCCGTGGCCGGCGGCTATGCCCAGGTTGCGGACGATGTCGTGACCGTTCTCGCCGAGCGCGCTTGCGATTTGGCGACCGTCGATGCCGACAAGCTTAAAGCTGATATTCAAGGTTTTGAAGAGAAGCTGGGTAATTTGTCGGAGGATGATGCACGCCGCGCCTACCTCTATAATGAAATCGCATGGTGTAAGCTCAAGCTTGCCCAATAGTCAAACGATTTAGCGTTCGACCATTTGCGAACACATCATGCCCGGGATGGCCCAGCCACCCCGGGCATGCTTTTTGAAAGGGTAGACCTTGGATATTATCCGCGTTGAGGGTGGCCACGCCATCGGAGGCTCCGTGCCCGTTTCGGGCGCCAAGAACTCCGCGCTCAAACTCATGGCGGCAACGCTTCTGGCGCCGGGCAAGACGACGCTGCAGAACGTGCCCGATATTTCCGATGTCCATGTGATGGGCAAGGTGCTCAAGGGCATGGGCGCTACGATCGATGTTCTCGACGAGCGCACGCTCGAGATTGATACCTCTCAGGTCGATTCTTGGGAGGCCCCCTACGAGCTCGTTGCCAAGATGCGTGCTTCCACCGCCGTCATGGGACCCCTGCTGGGCCGCTTCCATCGCGCCAAGATTGCCATGCCGGGCGGCTGCAACCTGGGTGCTCGCAAGATCGATATGCACATTCTTGGTCTTGAGGCCCTGGGCGTTGAGTTCGATACCGCCCACGGTTACATCAACGCTAATGCGCCCCAAGGTCTGCGCGGTACCACCGTCACGCTCGAGTTCGCCAGCGTCGGTGCGACCGAGAACCTCATCATGGCATCCGTGCGCGCGCAGGGCACCACGGTTATCGACAATGCCGCCCGCGAGCCCGAGATCGTCGATCTCGCCAACATGCTCAACGAGATGGGCGCTAAGATTGTCGGCGCCGGCACGCCTGTCGTGACCATCGAGGGCGTGGAAGAGTTGCATCCTGTTACCCATCGCGTGGTGGGCGACCGAATCGAGGCCGGTACCTTTATCGTTGCCGGTGCGTTGATGGCCGACGATCGCGGTATCGATGTCACGGGCTTTTGCCCCATTCACTTGGGCATGGTGCTCAAGAAGATGGAGCTCATGGGTATCGACTGCGAGCGCGTCGAGGATGGCGTCCATGTGAACCGTGCCGAGCGTATCAAGCCGGTCGACATCCAGACGCTTCCGTTCCCCGGCTTCCCGACGGACATGCAGGCACAGATTATGGTACTCTCCGCCCTTGCCGACGGCAGTTCCGTTATTACCGAGAACATCTTCGAGAATCGCTTTATGTTTGCCTCTGAGCTGGTGCGCATGGGTGCCGACATTCGTATCGAGAGTCATCATGCCATGATTCATGGCGTCAAGGGCTTCTCGGGTGCACAGGTTACCTCGCCCGATCTGCGTGGCGGAGCGGCCCTCGTCGTAGCGGGCTTGATCGCCGACGGGACGACCGAGGTTTCGGCCATTCATCACATCAAGCGCGGCTACGAGCAGTTTGTCGAAAAGCTGCAGGCGCTCGGCGCGCATGTCGAGCATGCTACCGTCCCCGATCCCGTCATCTACTAATACAGGTTGCCTATGTTTAATAAAAAGCCCCTCGCGGATACCACCGCCCGAAGACCCTCAACTGGTGCGCAGGCCAAGATCTACAGTCGCGATAACGTGGCTCGCTATTCCGAGCGCGCTCGCCAACGCCGTCGTAGCCACACGATTCGTCACGTCGCGCTCATTGTCGTGCTTGGCGTGCTGCTGAGTGCCACTACCGCTGCCGGCCTGTGGTTTGCCACCATTATGGGCAAGCTCGGCGATTCTAATGTCATTACCGACAATCTGCGTCGGGTTCTGGTTGACACCGATGAGGCAAAGGATCCGTTCTACGTGCTGCTTCTTGGCACCGACGGCCGTCCGGGCGAGGATACGTATCGCGCCGACTCGATTATCCTGGCACGAATCGACCCCACGCAAAAGCAGGCGACGCTCATTTCCGTTCCGCGCGACACCAAGGTCGAGTACAAGGGCGAGACCATGAAGATCAACGCCTGCCATACCGTTGGCGGCGCCGAGGCCATGGTCGAGGCGGTCAACGAGCTGTGCGGTGTTCAGATTTCCCACTATGCCGAGGTCAGCTTCGACGGTATGCAGGCGCTGATTGATTCGGTTGGCGGTATCGACATTAACGCAACCGATGATGTTGACGACCCCGAGCACCTGGATATTAAGATTACCGCTGGCCAGCAGCATATGGACGGTGCCACCGCCCTTACCTATGCCCGCTGCCGCTACACCTATGCCGACGGCGATTACACGCGCATGCGCCACCAGCGTCAGGTGCTTGGCGCCCTTGCCAACCAGATTCTCAATAACTTCGATGCCACGAAGATCTTTGGCCTGGTTAATTCGCTGTCCGATATGCTTGTAACCGATATGAGCGTTCAGGATATCGTGGCTACGGTCAACGCCATGCGCGGTATGGATGTCGACGGTATCTACTCGGCCAACCTGCCCTCGTACGCCGACGACAGCACCATGATCGACGGTGTGAGCTACGTCTTTGTCTACGAGGACGAGCTCAAGGAAATGATGGAGCGCGTCGATGCCGGCAAGGATCCCAAGGGTCCCAACACCATGGGTCTTTCCGACGGTTCCAGCTCTACGATCGGCGACCTGAACAACAACACGTCTGACGACTACGCAAACGGTACCGCAACCTCATCGGTCAGCTCTGACGATTCCGATGACTCAAGCGATTCGAGCGATTCGGACTACTACGAAGAGCCCACCGGCGACGGCAACGGCTACGAAGCCAACTACTAAGTTACGCGGTTTTACCAAACCGCGTAACCGCTTGACGCTGCGCGGGCCGCATTTGGACAATCTGACGTTCAACTTCAAGGGCGCGACC